>USCM01000084.1 GCA_900553155.1 uncultured Prevotella sp.
GTTTGCAGCACGCGAACCATAGATGGCGCCTGCCGATGCGTCCTTAAGAATCTGGATAGTTTCAATATCGTTAGGAGAGAAGTCGCGGATGGTGGTACCCATTGGCACACCGTCGACAACATAAAGAGGATATGTGCTACCGAACGAACTGATACCACGAATACGTACTTGTGGGTCGGCACCAGGCTGACCATCGGATGTAATCTGTACACCGGCAACCTTACCCTCGAGCATTGTAGAGATGTTCGAGTTGGATACCTTCTTCATTTCCTCAGCATTAACAATAGCCACAGAGCCAGTGAGGTCGGCCTTCTTCTGTGTACCATAACCTACTACAACTACCTGCTCAAGCATATTGTTGTCAGGGGTAAGCTCAATTTTTTCGATGATAGCGCGGCCGCGGACAGCAACCTCGCTGGTCTTGTAGCCAAGATAGCTAACAAGCAGAGTGGCATTGGCATCTACGTCCAGTACAAACTTGCCGTCCATATCGGTAACGGTACCGGCCTTAGAATTCTTTGCCTTGACTGATGCACCCATAAGCGGAGCACCGGTCTCGTCAACAACCTGACCCTGCACCTTAATGGTTGGGGCTTGTGCTACAGCAGCATTGGCCTGGACTGGGGCAACAACGGTTGCACCGCCCATAGCACCGAGGCATAGCATCACTGAGAATAAATTCTTCCTCATTGTTCTTGAATTTAGGTTTTGATATTATTAGATGTATTATTATCGTCCATATTGCAACGAGATAGCGAGAGAGATGTTTTTGAAAGTGGAGACTTTATGGCTCCACTTTCAAACATCCGAAGCTTTTCTCATTGCTAATTCTTTCTCATGACAGTTATCGGTATAAGGTAAATTATGATATGATTGCTTAACATGTGTAATGCAAACTACGTTGCCTATGCAACTTTTCGGTGGCAAATTTACACTTATTCGTGTTTCATAGGGTGGATAAATAAAATAAAAAAGGTGGACAAATAGCGCAAATAGGCTGTTTATACCATATTTACGTATTTGTCCACTTGCTGTGTACCCACACAGAGGAAATGATGTATGTCAACCACGTGGACAGATTTGTCGTAGGTGGATGAACTATTTTTTATATTATCCTACTCATCTCTATAAGCCGACGGAGCCACTCCGTACTGCTTTGTAAAGCAGCGTGTGAAGTATTTTGGGTCGTTAAAGCCCACTCGATAGGCTATTTCGGTGATGTTGCGGTTGGCTACATTCTCCTTAAGCATACGCTTGGCTATATCAAGACGGTAGTTGCGAAGGTATTGCGAAGGGGGGAGTCCGGTTTCGGCATTTAGCCTTTTACTAAGCAAAGTGCGGCTCATACCCATAAGGTCGGCAAGCTCTTGCACACCAAACTTGGAGCTGCTGTAGTTGGCCTCCATTATCTCTATAATGCGCTCCATAAACGGACGCTCGTTGGCCTCAACCTCCTTGCGGTCGGCCTCAATGGTCTTTTGCTGGCTTTCCTTATATCGGCGCTGGTTCTCAAGAATCGACTTGATGCGTGTCTGCAACTCGCCCGGCTCCTCGCTCTGCATAAGGGCTTCCTCGATGGGCTGGTACAGCGACTTGACCTCAAGCTCGCGCATCTTCTCCATGCGTCGCAGGAAGATGTAGCGCGTAACCGTAACGCCACATATTATTATAATAAGCACAAACCACCAACTCTTGTAGAAGTATGGTGTAACGCTTACGGCTATGGATATAGTCTGCTCGTTGTCGGTGCCTATGTACGGCGAGTACTTGACGTAGAACTCGTAGTCGCCTGCCGGCAAAGCCGAATAGCGCACGCTGTGCTGACCCGGCTGCAGCTTTATCCAATCATCCTCGTAGCCCTTCATGCGGTAGCTGTACACACCTTGGGTCTCGCCGGCATAGTTGAGGGCAGAGAAGCTTATGGTAAAGGAGCGGTCGCTCTCGTGCAACTTTATCTTGCGGGCTGTCGTTATGTTGCGACTTAGGTAGCTGCTGCCGGCAAACACCGGTTGGTTGTTGACGCTAAAGTCGGTGAAACGCAGGTTGCACGTCTGATTGTTGGTATTGTCTATGCCCGCAACAGCCATCATGCCACGCTCGGTGCCGAGGTAGATGGTGCCCTTGCGGTCGCGCACGGCACCGTTGTAATAGAACTGCGAGCACAGCAGTCCGTCGTTCTTGGTGTAGTTGTTAAACTGGCGTGTGTGCGGATTGTATACCGACAAACCATATCCGGTGGAAAGCCAGAGGCGCCCCTTGAGGTCCTCAACAATGCCCGTAACGGTGTTGTTGGCAAGTCCGTCGCTTGTGGTAAAGGTCTCCACGCTGGTCTTTCCGTCCTTGTCGCGCGCCACGCAGTACATGCCATAGCCGTTGCTACCCATCCACACCTTGCCGTCGCGAGTCTGGCAGAAGCTTATAATCTTGTCGAAGATGCGGCTGTTGGGCTTGTCGAGCTTGTAGGCGTTGTGGTAAGCCTTGAAGAAGCGCTTGCCCTTGCCGCGCGACTTAAGCTCTACCGTAACCATACCGCGTATGCAGCCCACCATCAGCTGGCCGTCCTTTGTAACCAGGCTGCCTATACAGCCCTTGATGTTGCGGCAGTCGGGGAAGGGATCCTCAAGCTTTCGGGTGTTGAGATTGTAGAAGAAGAGGCCCTCGTTGGCACCTATCCACATGCCGTGGTTGATGCCGTCGTATGCCAAGGCACCTATGAAGGTGAGCATAAACTGATGGTCGGGATCAACATTAAGCCGCCAAATCTTGTCGGGATTGTTGGGGTTGACCACCGCCACACCGCCTCCCCACGTGCCAATCCAGATGTTGCCGTTGCCGTCTGGGGCAAGCGTCGACACCGAATTGTGGGGCAAGTCGGAGTTGTCCGTACGATAATGGGTAAAGGCCTTGCTGCCGGGACGCATCACATTGAGACCGCCCTCAACCACACCCACCCATACCGAGCCGTCGGGGGCGGCATACATGGCATTTACGGCGTTGCGTGCAAGCGACGTCGGGTCGTCGGGATTGTTGGTATAATATGTTATCTGCAAGTGGCGCGGCACGAGCTTGACGACACCTCCCATCTCGGTACCTATCCATGTGCGGCCGTCCTTCACCAACAAGCAGTTGACGAAGTTGCTGCTAAGAGGATTCGTCTGGCTCATACTGTTAAGGTGTTCCACGGCTCCGGTGCGGTCGTCGATGATGTCGACACCGCAGAGCGTGCCTACAAGCAGCCGGTTCTCGGGCGAAATGGCAAGACTGGTAGTGACGTTATGTTGTAGTGTATGGCGTTCGTCGTTGGTGTGAAACTGTCTGCCGTCACTGCAAAACAGTCCGTCGTTGGTGGCAAGCCATATCTTGTTGTTATACTTTATGATGCTCGCCGCATAGCGGTTGGCCAAGGGCGCAAACATCGCCGTCACGTCGTCTTGCACCAGCCTGCCCTCTCTTACACAGATATCGCTAACCCGTCCGTTGTTGCACACCATCACCGAGCCGCGTCCGTAGACATCGCACATGCCAAATTCGGGTGCCGCCGTGGGACAGGGCGTGGTGAGTATCGACTCTACCTTGCCGTCCTGGTCGAAGGCAATGCGCACTATCTCTAACGTTGTGGCTATCCATATACAGCCCTTCGAGTCGCAGTAGGTACGCAGGCTCACCCCGTCGAGCACCTGGTGCAGCCGCTCAGCCACCTTAGAGTTGACGCAAGGCGGCGTTACGGGGCGCATCGTCTCGAGATCGAGCACCTGCGGTCCCTCCTCAAAGGCTATCCACAGGCGGCGAAAGCGGTCCTCGCTTACGTTGCGGCAACTGTTGCTTCGCAGCGCGATGGGGGTGGAGGTATAGCCGAAGCTCGCCACCTTGTAGCCGTCGTAGCGCACCAGTCCGCCTCCGTGCGTGCTTATCCAGATAAAGCCGTAGGAGTCCTGGAAGATGTCGTCGGCAAAGTTGTTGGGCATGCCGGTAGCCATATTGAGGTAGCTAACGTTGTACTTGTTGGGCATAAGGCTTTGGGCACAACAGCCCACCCATGCAACGAGCGCCACCAATAGGGATATAAGATGTTTCATTGTCAGTATTTCTGCTTATTTTATAATGTAAGGCTAACATTCTGCTGCAAATATAACAAAAAAAATATTAATATCACACCTCGTGCCAACCGAATAGCCATAGCCATCAGGTTATTTGTTAAATTCGCCAAAAACAGCCACTTTTTTCATCTTAGTGTGCCGTATATATATAAAAAATGTGTAATTTTGCACAATCGTGCCAAAACTGCAACAATAAATAAAAAACAATATATAAATTTCTACATTAAAACAAGAAAATGAACATTTCATTTGAAAACTCAGACAAAGTGAATGGTCTGTTGACTATCACAGTAGAAGAAGCAGACTTCAACGCTTCTGTCGAGAAGACTCTGAAGGACTACCGTAAGAAGGCCAACATTCCTGGATTCCGTCCAGGTCAGGCTCCAATGGGTTTGATTAAGCGCCAGTTTGGTGCTTCTGTACGCTACGACGCTGTAAACAAGTTCGTTGGCGAGCAGCTCTACAAGTACATCCAGGACAACAACATCCAGATGCTCGGCGAGCCTCTTCCTTCTGCAAAGCAGGAGACACCAGCCGACATCGAGAAGCCAGCTCCTTACACATTCGTATTCGACATCGCCGTTGCTCCAGAGATTAACGTTACTCTTGACGGCCGCAACAAGATCGACTACTATACTATCAAGGCTGACGACAAGCTCATCAACGAGCAGATCGAGATGTACCAGAGCCGTGCAGGCAAGTACGAGAAGGGCGAGGAGTACAACCCAGAGCTTAACGATATGCTCAAGGGCGACCTCCGAGAGCTCGACGCCGAGGGTAACACCAAGGAAGGCGGCATCACCGTTGAGGGTGCTGTGCTTATGCCTTCATACATCAAGGTTGACGAGCAGAAGAACCTCTTCAACAACGCTAAGCCAGGCGATATCATCACATTCAACCCACGCAAGGCTTACCCAGAGGGCGAGGCTGAGCTTTCTGCTCTCCTTAAGGTTGACCGCGAGGTTGCCAAGGACATCGAGTCGAACTTCAGCTACCAGATTACAGAGATCCAGCGCTTTGTTAAGGCTGAGCTCAACCAGGAACTCTTCGACCAGGTATTTGGCGAGGGTAATGTAAAGAGCGAGGACGAGTTCCGCGCCAAGATTGCTGAGGGATTGCAGCCACAGCTTGAGGCTAACTCTGACTACAAGTTCATGCTCGACGTTCGCACATACTGCGAGAACAAGGTTGGCGAACTGACATGGCCAGACGAACTGCTCAAGCGCATCATGCTCCTCAACAACAAGGACAAGGGTGAGGACTTCGTTGAGAAGAACTACGCCGAGAGCATCAAGCAGCTCGAGTGGCACCTCATCAAGGAGCAGCTTGTAAAGGCTAACGAAATTAAGATTGAGGACGCTGACGTTAAGGCTGCAGCTATGGAGATGGCTCGCATGCAGTTTGCCCAGTATGGTATGACTAACGTTCCTGACGAGTATGTTGAGAACTACGCTAACGAGCTTCTCAAGAAGCGTGAGGCTGTAGACAACTTCGTTGAGCGTGCTATCGACGTTAAGCTCGCTGCTGCTATCAAGAACACTGTAACCCTCAACAACAAGGAGGTTACTCTTGACGAGTTCAACGAGATGATGAAGGGCTAATAGCCAATCAGCAACGATTAAGATTATATCTTAAACAATAAAGACCGCAAGGATGTAGACAATACATCCTTGCGGTTCTTTTTGTTTATGGGTAGGCAGGTTATCCTAACGACTCCAGCATCCTCTTCATCACTACTTCTGCCGATATCTCTCTATTGGCCGCCTCGGGTATAACCAGCGAGTTGGCTGATTCGATAACGTCATCGGTAACGATAAGGCCGCGGCGAACCGGCAGACAGTGCATAAACTTGCCGTTGTCAGTTACAGCCATGTGCTTGTCGTCGATGGTCCACGACATATCCTTGGAGATAATCTTGCCGTAATCGGCTGGCGAGGTAACGCCCGGACAACTCCAGTTCTTGGCGTATACGAAGTCGGCACCCTCAAGCGCCTTCATCTGGTCGTACTCCACACGGGCATTGCCCACAAATTTGGGGTCGAGCTCGTAGCCGTGAGGATGCGTAACGACGAAGTCGACGTCGGCAGCGTTCATCCACTCGGCAAACGAGTTGGGCACTGCCTGCGGCAACGCACGGCAATGTGGCGCCCACGACAGCACTACCTTAGGACGTGCCTTGGTCTTGTGCTCCTCAATGGTGATGAGGTCGGCAAAAGCCTGTAGCGGATGCACGGTGGCTGTCTCCATGGCAAACACGGGGCGACCGCTATACTTAACAAACTGCGACACGATGGTCTCGGCATAATCGTACTCGCGGTCGGTTAGTCCGGCAAACGAGCGTATGCCTATAAGGTCGCAATAGCTGCCCATAACGGGGATGGCCTCAAGCAGATGCTCCGACTTGTCGCCGTCCATTATCACGCCACGCTCGGTCTCCAGTTTCCAGGCTCCGGCATTGACGTCGAGCACGATGACGTTCATGCCGAGGTTCATGGCAGCCTTCTGCGTGGAGAGACGGGTGCGCAACGAGTTGTTGAAGAATATCATCAGCAATGTCTTGTTCTTGCCAAGATGCTGAAACTGGAAGCGGTCGCGCTTCACCTCTTGTGCCTCGGCGAGAGCTGCATGAAGGTCGCCAAGGTCTTGTGCGTGGAAGAATGTTTTCATAATGTTTCCTTTTTAATTCCTTACTTGCCCCTCCCCGTCTATCAACCACTTATACGTAGTCAATGCCTGGAGACCCATCGGACCGCGCGGTCCGAGCTTTTGGGTGCTTATGCCTATCTCGGCGCCAAGTCCAAACTCGCCTCCATCGGTAAAGCTTGTCGGTACATTCCAGTATACACAGGCGGCGTCCACCTGTTGCTGGAAGAGCTGTGCATTGTGCTGCGATGCGGTTATGATAGCCTCCGAGTGACCCGAACCGTATCGGCAGATGTGCAGCAGAGCCTCGTCTATGCTCTCCACCGTCTTTAGAGCCATGGCATACGACATAAACTCGGTGCCGTATACCTCGCTCTGGGTGTCGGGGCTAACAGCCGTAAGGAGGTTGGCGGGATAATAGCCGAGCTTCAATACGGCGTAGGCCTTGGCGTCGGCGTATATCTTGACGTTCTTCTTGGCAAGCGGAGCGAGCAGTTGGGGCAAGTCGCCAAGGCGCTTGCTGTGTACGAGGAGGCAGTCGAGAGCGTTGCACACGCTTACACGGCGCGTCTTGCCGTTCTCGATGATGCGTGCTCCCATCGTTGCGTCGCCATACTCGTCGAAGTAGGTGTGTACCACTCCGGCGCCTGTCTCAATCACCGGTATGCGTGCCGTCTGTCGCACAAAGTCGATAAGTCGCCTACCGCCACGTGGTATGCAGAGGTCGATATAGCCAACGGCGGTAAGCATCTGCTGTGTAGCCTCGTGTGTGGCGGGCAACAGGCACACCACATTGTCGTCGATATT
>USCM01000085.1 GCA_900553155.1 uncultured Prevotella sp.
CCAGCAAGAACACTGAGATAAACTCGAAGGGCAATACATACTGATACTTCTCTGAGCCGAGGAGAGCCTCACCGATAGTCTGCATCGGTACCTCCTTGCCTTCTACTGCGAGAGTCAAGAAGCCGTTCTTAAGCTGGATGCCAGCTACAGTCAACAAACCTACGATGCAGAGCAATGCACCCGAGAGGGCGCGGCTACCCTTTACATGCTCAACCAAGCCCTGAAGAGTGCGCTTGCTTACGAGCTGCACGGCGAAGATATACATCATCACCATACCACCGGCGTAAACGCTAATCTGGGCTGCACCAAGATAGGTGTAGTCGAGCAGGAAGTAGAGACCTGCCACTCCAAGGAGTACGAAAAGCAGGAATGTGATAGAACGCATGATGCGCTTTGTCATCACGCACATGACAGCCGAGCCAAGAATGACCACTGCCAAGATGCAAAACATTACTAAACTTGCCATTGTTTTCTTACTCCTTATTTGGTTTTAGTGTTAAATGTTCCAATCTCGAAGTCGGCGCCGCCATCGATGATGTTAGGCAGCGAGCCTCCCTTGTAGTCCTCCTTGTCGAGGTGAAGCACAAGTGCCTCGCGGTCGAACACCGAGTTCTCGAAATCGTTGACAAACTTGATTGCACCGAAGTTGCAGGCATTGACACAAAGCTCGCAGAACATGCAGTCGCCAAGGTCGTACTGATAGTCGACAAGCTGCTTTTTCTTCTTGCCAGTCTCCGGGTTCTCCACCATCTGCGATACAATCTTGATGGTGCCGTTCGGACAAGCCTTCTCGCAAAGTGTACAAGCTGTACACTTAACCGCTCCGTTCTCGTCGCGGTTCATCACCAGTCTACCGCGGTGGCGGGCAGCGATGTGCAGTGTGGTCTTGCGGTTCTCGGGATACTGCTCAGTGCTCTTAGGTGTGAAGTACTCCTTCCAGGTTGTCTTCATACCTACAGCGAGAGTCTTGACAGCAGCTCCGATCTCTCCGAAATATGATTTTTTGTTTTCTTCCATTGTTCTTAATAAAGTGTTTTTAGAAGTGCCAACCGAATGCCACAACTACAGTCATGATAATCAAGTTGATAAGACACAAAGGCATGAGGTATTTCCACTCGAGCTTAAGTATCTGGTCGATACGGAGGCGTGGGAAAGTCCAGCGCACCCACATAAGCAGCCATACCACGGCAAATGTCTTGCCGAGGAACCATACGATGCCCGGGATAAAGTTGAGGATGCCGTCTACAGCTTCAACGCCAATGTTGAACGGAGCCCAACCGCCAAGGAATACGGTGGTGGCGATACCTGATACTACGAAGAGGTTAAGATACTCGGCAAGGTAGTAGAAGCCGAATCCCATACCCGAATACTCAGTGTGATAACCAGCTGTAAGCTCCGACTCAGCCTCTGCCAAGTCGAACGGGCCACGGTTGGCCTCGGCATTACCTGCCACGAGGAACACGATGAAGGCGATGATAGCCGGGATGTGTCCCTTGAAGATAAGCCAGCCAAAGGCACCTGTCTGCGCCTCAACGATGCCGCTCACCTGCATTGTGCCGGTAAGCACAACAGCTGTGATAAGGCAGAGGGCGAGAGACATCTCGTAAGAGATTAGCTGCACAGCACCACGCATAGCCGAAACCACCGAGTACTTGTTGTTAGAACCCCAACCTGCCATAAAGATACCTACGATGCCGATGCTCGAGATAGCCGACATAAGGAACACGCCTACATTGAAGTCGAGCACCTGTGCACCATTGTTCCAAGGCAGGAACGAGAAGGTACCTACAGAGGCAATAATCACGAGGAACGGAGCCACATAGTAGAGCACCTTGTCGGCGCCGTCAACCGAGAAGATCTCCTTGATGAGCATCTTCAGCACGTCGGCGAACACCTGGAACACGCCCCAAGGACCTACACGCATCGGGCCAAGACGGCACTGGAAGTAGGCGCAGACCTTACGCTCCATGAAGATCAAGATGATGGCGAGGATGGCGTAACCAGCAAGGATGCCCACACCAACCAAGATACACTCGATCAGTATTGTCCAGAAATCTCCCAGTCCGCAGGTCACTGCGAGGAGATTGTGGAACCAGTTTGTTACTATACTAAAGTCAAACATTTTGTTTATTTTTGATTTTTGAATTATGAGTTTGGAATTTTAATTACGAGTTACGAATTACGAAAATCTTAACTCCAAATTGCGTTTAACGCAACCAATTCCTAATTCCTAATTCCCAATTCCTAATTCATCCTATCTGTCGATGTCAGGGATAACGAAGTCGATAGCCGCACCGGTGGTGATGAGGTCGGCAATCTTCTGTCCGCGAAGCATCGGATCGAGAGCACCTGTAAGAGTCAAGCCCATCGGACGCATCTTCATACGGTATGGACTCTTGTCGCCCTTTGAGTCGAGATATACACCAAACTCGCCGCTGGCTCCCTCAACCGAGAAGTACCACTGTCCCTCTGGAACCTTGATGATAGGCTTCTGCTTGATGTAGAAGTCGCCTGCCGGAATGTTGTCGATAAGCTGCTCGATGATGTTCAAGCTCTGGTAAAGCTCCTTGATGTGGCAGTAGTAGCGGTCCATAGAGTCGCAACCGGTCATGGTTATCTCCTCCCACTCCACCTTGTCGTAGAGGTCGTACGGATGACGCTTACGGGTATCGTTCTTCCAACCTGCGGCACGTCCTGCAGGACCTGTAACGCCGTAGTTGATACAATCCTCAAGCCCCATCGGACCAACGCCAACCAATCGGTTGTGTGTGATAACGTTGTCGCCAAACACGTCAAGGTACTCCTGAATCATCGGACGCAGATACTTGCAGAGCTTCTTAGTGTTCTCTACAAACTTCGGGTCGATATCAGCCTGAAGTCCGCCGATGCGGTAGTAGTTCTGTATAAGGCGTCCACCTGTTGTCTCCTCCATAACGTTGAGCACGTGCTCGCGGTCGCGCATACAGTAGAGGAATGCAGTCAAGGCACCCAAGTCCTGTGCTGTACAACCGAGGTACAGCAAGTGGCTGTCTATACGCTGCAGCTCGTCCATGATGGTACGGATGTAGTGGATGCGGTCTGAAAGCTCAATGCCCATACCCTCCTCTATCACGCCTACAAGAGCGTGGCGGTGCATCATAGCCGAGAGGTAGTTCAAGCGGTCGGTCAAGGCAAGTGTCTGTGGATAAGTCATACCCTCCCACATCTTCTCTATGCCACGGTGTATATATCCGAGGTGAGGATAAACACGCTTAACCTTCTCGCCGTCGAGCACAGTCTGCAAGCGCAGCACACCGTGTGTAGACGGGTGGTTAGGACCGATGTTCACCACAAAGTCGTCGTCGTCGAACAAGCGCTTCTTGGTAGCAACCAAGTGGCCGTCCTCGTCAAGCGAGTATTCTACGGTGTAGTCGCTCTCCGGCTCGTCTGTCAACGGGAACTGGTTTGCCTCCGGGCTCATGTCAAAGTCCTTGCGCAATGGGTAGCCGTTGAAGTCGGTACGGAGGAAGAGACGGCGCATATCGGGATGACCGAGGAACTTGATGCCTACAAAGTCAAACACCTCACGCTCAAGCAGTTCTGCCGACTTCCAAAGGTTTATGACAGTAGGTACAACGTCGCTGCCGTCTACCTTCTTGGCAATAGTCTTGACAGAGCAACGCTCGTTGTTGTCGGTATTCTCAAGGATGTAGATACATCCGTAGCCTTCCTCGCCGAAGTCCTCGCCGATGATGGTAACAAGGTAGTCGAAATGTTTCTGGTTCTTCAGTTTCGACATCTCACTCGCAAAATTGTCAAATGAGAGTACAATGTTTTCAAGTTTCATATCTTATACCTTATTATATTAATCAGTTAGACCTTTCTTTGCGTCGAAGCCTTCCGGCACCTCGTTCACGACGATAGTCTCCTTATTGCCATTGAGCTTCTCGCTTGCAAGAGCCTCGTTGCTCAAGCCGTGCAAGCCACCCTTCGACATAGAGAGTGCCTTCTCCTCGCTGTTCATCTTGTGGTTGGCACCACCGAAGAACTTCTCAACCTTAACCTTACGCTGAAGCTGCATCATACCATAGAGGATAGCCTCTGGACGTGGAGGACAGCACGGAACGTAAACGTCTACCGGAACAATCTCCGAGATACCGCGTACCACGTTGTACGAGTTCTTGAACGGACCGCCAGAGATAGCGCAACCGCCTACAGCTACTACATACTTAGGCTCAGCCATCTCGTCATACAGACGCTTGAAGACAGGAGCCATCTTGTTGGTGATGGTACCGGCACACATGATGAGGTCGGCCTGACGTGGAGAGTTACGTGTTACCTCGAAGCCGAAGCGCGAGAAGTCGTAGCGGGCGCAACCCACTGCCATAAACTCGATACCACAGCACGATGTACCAAAGGTTAATGACCACAACGAGTTGGAACGGCCCCAGTTGATAGCCTGGTCTAACGAGCCAACAATAACATTGACGCCTCCTTCATGAAGCTCGTCTACGATCTTCTCAAGGCCCTTATTGTCCTTGAACTCATCGTAAGGAATACTCTTGATGACAGGTTTTCTTACTTCCATTCCAACGCTCCTTTCCGCCATGCGTATGCAAGGCCAAATACCAATACCAGCATAAAGAAGCCTACGCTCGCAAGCGCCATGGCTCCAAACTGCTTGACAACCACTGCCCAGGGGTAGAGGAATAGTGTCTCAATGTCGAACATCAGGAAAAGGATGGCAAAGAGGTAGTAGCCCACGTGTACCGGAATCCATGAGGTTCCACGCGTAGGAATACCACACTCAAAAGGCTGACCCTTGACCGGGTTGTACGAACGGGGACCTACGAGTTTTGCAACCACGTATGCACCTACCACCAATACAACAGCCGTCAAAATGACTGTGATTAATAAGATAAAATCCATAAAATTTATTAAAACAATTTGTTTCTTTCTACGTAGAATACCGCTAAGTATTCGAATTGCAATTTTCAGTTTGCAAAGTTAGCAATAAATATTGGATTGATAAGAAGATTTAAAGAAAATATATTAAAAGGATTTAATAAGAGTGACAAAAAAGCACTAACTTTGTAGTGCTTTAACAAATCAAGGGATTATAATCAACAATAATTTCGCATGTCTTCCACATGCTGTCATGTAAACGAGTAAACAAGTAAACAAGAAAAATGTTTGTAGTAATATTGTTTATATTTCTTGGCATAGGCTTAGGCTATACCCTACGCACAAGAAGTGCTTTTGCGGCTCGCCTTCGAGCCATCAACATCTGTAACTCCAAAATAACGACGTGGCTTATATGGCTGCTGCTCTTCATGCTTGGAATCGAAGTGGGAAGCAACGACCAGATTATCTCTGCCTTGCCTACACTTGGTGTGGAGGCAATGGTGCTGTCGGTATTTGCCACATTGGGCAGCTGCGTCTTGGCATGGGCTTTGTGGAAAACTACGAAGGGAGAAAACGCACGATGAAAGGAAGCCTGATAGTAGTAGGATTCTTCGTCCTTGGAGTGCTTGCAGGCCGCAGCGGCTGCATGCCGGCATGGGTGCTCAACAGCACCACCAGCTTTGTAGCGCTATGTGCCTTGCTGCTTTGCGTAGGCATAGGCATTGGCCTCAACCCCGACATGAAGAACGACATCAAGAGTCTCAGCCCACGTCTTGCCCTCCTGCCCTTAGTCACCATCCTCGGTTCGTGGATGGGAGCCATGGCTGCATACCTGCTTATGAGCAACGACGTGTGCTCCATTCTGCACCACCGCAGTCTTACCGACTGCCTCGCCGTCGACAGCGGCTTTGCCTACTATTCGCTGTCGAGCATCTTCATAACCGAGTATCGTGGCGCCGAGCTTGGCACCATCGCCTTGCTTGCCAACATCATACGCGAGATGATTACCCTCTTGCTCACCCCGCTCATCGCCAAGCGGTTCGGTCCGCTTGCGCCCATATCATCCGGCGGCGCCACCACAATGGACACCACCCTGCCCATCATCACCCAGTCGGTTGGCCAGCGCTACGTAGCCCTCAGCATCTACCACGGCTTCGTTACCGACTTCACCGTGCCCTTCCTCGTAACTATGTGGTGCACAATTTAATGCTAAACACTTGCTTATACGGAAAATAATCGTTAGATTTGCATAAGCAACTTAAATACTCAACTTATGAATACAACAACGCTTACAACCTCCATAACAATCCCTAAGATGGATTTATCATTATTGAAGGATTTGGCAAAAAAATTTGGATGGACTATCAATAACACAACATCCTACAGACCAGAACCTGCTGATATTATAGAAGAAACAACTATAGTTTCAGAACCATTATTCGGCCCTACCTCACTTAAGGAAGCCATCAGTAGAGTGCAAGATGCTGAAAAAGAATATACTCTAAACGGAAGAGGAACAACACTTCAAGAGTTTACAGCAGAACTTAAAGACGAACAGTTATGGTAGAAATAATCCTGCTCTCGACTTTCAAACAAGTTTATCACGACATAGCCGCATTCACGTTGAACGAATACGGCAAAACAACATTGAAAAAACTTACAGAAGAGTTTGTCACCATTACTAAACGCTTAAGTTCCTACCCAACATCCTTCCCTGAAGAACATCTTCTAAAAAACATGTCACATAAATACAGAAGTATAATATTCAGAAAAAACTTCAAGATTATTTATAGATATGAAGATGAAACAAATACAATTTTCCTTATTGACATTTGGGACATGCGAATGAATCCCAAAAACATTACCGACAAGTTCAAACAATAGCAAAAAACAACGTCATCTTGCCCGGCTATGCCAGGCAAGGGGACGTTGTTATATATCAGAACACATCACTATGAGAACCAGTATTGGTTAAAATCAGCACAAGTTCATATACCCAACTTTTCAAACATTTCATCAGCATCTTTATACTCTGCCACTCTTCCATGACGAATATCATCCATTGCTTCTTCTATGCCTGATTTCTTGTTTTTATGAGTAGGTAAAATTACGATACAATTCTTGGACTTCATAAGCATGATTCGCCGCCTTCGGCGACGCTAAACATCTATAAACTATCAAGGGGTTATTTTCTATAAATAAGACGTGAGCCGTCCTTATATCTTATCCAAGCAAGTTCGGTTTTATAATCGAAGCTAGAAGGTAAATAGGATATAGTTCTAAATGTAATTGTTGGCATATCGTCTTTTAACAACATTAATTTCAGTTTTACCTTTGTATCTATCATTTCTTCTGTGGCAAGCGAGTCTGGTATCTCACTTTTTATTGTCTCATATGTTTTCTCTATTGTTCCTTTTGGAAAAAGACAATAAGATGATTCATAACCATAAACATCATTCACAAGATTCACCAATTCCTCACGGCTGCCAGTTTGTGTTGCAAACAAAGGTTCATTCAAATACTCATATTCTGTAGGTTTTTGGCCCTTAGTCTCTACTACTATAGTTGAATAAGATTTACTGATAATTGTCTTTATCTTCTTTGTCCAAACCACATCATCAAACTTATCATATTTTTCT
>USCM01000086.1 GCA_900553155.1 uncultured Prevotella sp.
AAAAATAAAAACATTAATATATAAGGAATATGATGAGATAGAGCTACAAACCATGGAAGGTGACAACCAAGGCTTACTTACCGACCAATAGAGGCTTAATTGGTCAGTAATTAAGCCTTAGTTGGCCTGTCAGTAAGCCTCTATTGGTAGGTCATTAAGCCTTTGTTGGCAATCAATGGCTATGCCATACGGCATCAAGCTACGATTTGCAAGCAACGCGTCTTGATTTGCTTACAATTTGACAAAACCATAAGGGTGTTTTTACTTATTTGTAGGTAATATAATAAGGTATAATAAAAAAATGGCAAGCAGATGTGCGAGGTTTTGTAGTTTTTCTGTATCTTTGCAGCCAAAGAACAACTTATAATAAAAGAAATAACGACTATGAAGAAAATCAGAGCAGCCGTAGTGGGTTACGGCAACATCGGACAGTATGCTGTCCAGGCTCTCGAAGCAGCCGACGACTTCGAAATTGCAGGTATCGTTCGCCGTAATGGTGCCGACAACAAACCGGCTGAACTTGCCCAGTATGACGTGGTGAAGGACATCCGCGAGCTTAAGGATGTAGACGTTGCCATCCTTGCAACACCATCACGCTCTTGCGAGGAGTATGCCAAGAAGATTCTGCCTTTGGGCATCAACACCGTCGACAGCTTCGACATTCATACCTCTATTATAGACTATCGCGCCACACTTATGCCTATATGCAAGGAGCATAAGGCTGTGAGCATTATCGCCGCTGGATGGGATCCGGGTTCCGACTCTATCGTGCGCACCCTTATGCAGAGCCTTGCCCCGAAGGGTTTGAGCTACACCAACTTTGGACCGGGTATGTCGATGGGCCACTCGGTATGCGTGCGCTCTAAGGAGGGTGTTAAGAATGCTCTGTCGATGACTATCCCTAAGGGCGAGGGCTTGCACCGCCGTATGGTTTATGTTGAGCTTGAGGAGGGCGCCAACCTCGACGACGTTACTGCCGCCATCAAGGCCGACCCTTACTTTGCCAACGACGAGACTCACGTCTTCGCTGTGCCTTCGGTAGACGCTGTCCGCGATATGGGCCACGGCGTTCACCTCATCCGCAAGGGTGTTAGCGGCAAGACACAGAACCAGCGCATGGAGTTCACCATGAGCATCAACAACCCTGCCCTTACCGGTCAGGTGCTTGTAAACGTGGCTCGCGCCTCTATGCGCCAGCAGCCGGGCTGCTACACAATGGTGGAGGTTCCGGTTATTGATATGCTGGATGGCGACCGCGAGGAACTTATCGCTCACTTAGTGTAATATACCAAGCTGTACTTAGCCCACAAAGGGCGATAAACATAAAAACAGCCGGATGTTCGCAAGCAATTGGAACATCCGGCTGTTTTTATGTTTATCGCCCTATACTCAAGCTACTGCTTCAGCCCACAGCGCTTCATCTCCTCGTCCACAAGATTTGTCAGTTCGACAAACTGCTGGACAGAGAGCTGCTCGGGGCGCTTGGTCATAATGTCCTGTGCGTAGAACTCTGTAGAGGCAGAGCCTCCGAATATCTGGCGCAACGACACACGCAGCATCTTGCGGCGCTGGTTGAAGACGGTCTTGACAACACGCTTGAAGAGGCGCTCGTCGCAACCAAGGTCCATAACCTCGTTGCGCGTCATACGTATAACGGCACTCTTGACCTTTGGAGGCGGATTGAACACCGTCTCGTCGACAGTGAACAGATACTCCACATCGTACCAAGCCTGTATGAGCACCGACAAGATGCCGTATGCCTTATTGCCCGGTGCCGACGCAATGCGCAGAGCAACCTCGCGCTGTATCATACCCGTACAGCAAGGGATAAGCTCCTTGTAGTCGAGCATCTTGAAGAATATCTGCGACGATATGTCGTAGGGATAGTTGCCCGTAAGCACAAACTGCTTACCCTCAAAAATGTCGTTGAGGTCCATACGCAGAAAGTCCTCGCCGATGATGTTCTCCTGCAACTTAGGGAACTTCTCGTTGAGGTAAGCCACCGACTCCTTGTCTATCTCCACTGCCTTAACCGGACGTGGCTTGGTGACGAGAAACTGCGTCATCACGCCCATACCCGGGCCTATCTCAAGCACCGGGATATCTGGACAAGCGTCTACAGTATCGGCAATGGCCTTGGCTATGCCGAGGTCGGTGAGGAAGTGCTGGCCAAGATTCTTCTTTGGTCGTACGGATTTAATCATTCGTTGATATTGATGATTTAAAGATTAAGCCTCCTGGCGGTCGTCTACATTGTCGCCCATTGTTGGAGCGAGGGTAGCCTCGAAGTCGGTAATGCCGTTGTTTACGAGGATGTTGTACCACTGGATAAGCTTCTTGATGTCTGAGTCGTGAACGCGGTCGCGGTCGTATGCAGGCAGTACCTCAGCAAAGAAAGCGTGCAACTCGTCGGCCGAACACTTCTTGTAGTTGAGCGAGCACTCCTTCGACTGCTCCTTCTCGCCAA
This sequence comes from uncultured Prevotella sp., assembly GCA_900553155.1. Classification (GTDB taxonomy): domain Bacteria; phylum Bacteroidota; class Bacteroidia; order Bacteroidales; family Bacteroidaceae; genus Prevotella. The sequence continues at coordinate 2,468 of USCM01000086.1, forward strand.
GATTCTTCAGAACCTGCCACAATGGTATATCCTCGGCGTCGGTGTACATGGCTATGTCGGCAAGCGATGTAACGCGGTCGGAAGCGAAAGCCGGCATACGGCGGTGTGTAGCGTCGATAGCCTCAACGATGAGGTTCATCTTGCCACGAGACACGAGTTTGTAGAGTCCTGGTTTTCCTGCTATTGAAAGAATTGTTTCCATTTTTTTGTTCGTTGTTTTATTATTAGTTATTAATTATTCTCTTATTTGCTGTTATGGCTTGGCGGCACGGCTACATACCGTACAGCCTATTGCCTGCACTTGGCAAGCACTTGGTCTATCTGCTTGCCCAAATCGCCTACCCCATCATTATTTATAACGAAGGTGCTGCGGCGCTGCATCTCCTCCTGCGGCATCTGTGCCGCTATCCACCCGGCAGCCCTTTCGGCTGAGATGTTGTCGCGCTTCATGATGCGCTGTATACGCACGTCTTGCGGCGCAACGACACACACCACCTTGTCGAAGCAGACACGGCGGTCGAAGCGGCTCTCAAACAGTATGGCACTCTCAAGCCATTGCATACCAGATGCGTCGAAGTCGGCAGCCACAGCAGGATGCACCACATCGTTCACGGCAAGCTTGTTGGCCTCGCCTGCAAGTATAAACTCGGCAAGCACAGGCTTCTGCAACTCGCCCTCGGCAGAATAGACCGCATCGCCAACAAGACGCTTAAGGTCGTGCTGCAACTGGGGCGACGTGCGCATAAGACGCTTGGCGGCAGCATCACAATCGTATACCTGTATGCCGCGCTGCTTGAGCAGTTGGCACACATAGCTCTTGCCGGAGCCTATACCACCTGTTATTGCTATCTTCATAGGCTATTGTTGTTCGATGAGGTAGTCTACCTGGTTTATCTGCAAGCGCGCGTTACGCACGCTGTGCGGACTCGACTTGAGCACTATAGCGCACTTGTCGGACGGATTGGCGACGAGCGTGTTGTAGTCGACAACCACCGAGAACTGGTCGGCGCTGATGTGGCGGAAGAGGCTTGCACCTACGGTGAAGTTTACTCTGACCTTCGACGGGAATGTTCGCAGCACCTTGCCCTCCGGCATGTTGATGGCCTTTATAGGCACCTCGATGCTCTCCTCGGTAAGGATGTCGGGATAAAGACCTATGCGCACGATGTTGGGCACAATCTTTACACCCTTTATCTTCTCAAGCGCCACGGTCTGTATGACGGTGTCGCCAAAGTTTACGATGTTGATAGGTACCGTCTTGACATAGCGCAGCGAGTCGAGCACTGGCTTGGGTGCGTATACCGTAACCACGTCTGGCCAGAACCTTGTGCGTGCCAAATAGTAGGAGCGTCCGGGGACAACCTGGCCCGACATACGCACCGGAATGCGGCGGGATATGCCGTAGTTGAAGTAGAAGTCGAGGCGGTCGGGCTTTACCTGAAGCACCTTCGAGGGTCCAGTAAACTTCTGGTTGACCATCTTCAAGAGGTCGGCAGCGGGCACAATGCCGTAGCCGGTCTGTCGGTTGGCGTATGTGGAGAAGTTGATGTTGACGGGCTGAAGGCGGTCGCCATACATATACATCACGAGCGAGTAGCCCTTGTCGCGCACTGTTACACGCACGGTGTCCTCTATCTCGGTTGTAATAACGGCGTTCTTTGGCACGTTGACGAGACGTACAGGCACACTAACTTCTTGCTCAAACGTCTCATTGAGCGTCATCATCAACCAGAAGATAGAGCTCAATACGAGAAAGAACAAAAAAATCAGAAACTCCTTGTTCACCGAACTGAACAAGAAGTTCCTGACCAATCTGTATATTTGCGTCAAGCGATTTTCCATCAAAACGGCTTATATATTACTTCTGTGGCTGTGATGCCGAGTCGGCATAAACACCGTTCTTGTCGACAGTAACGACAACACCGCGTGCTATCTCTACCTCAACAATGCCGTTGGCGAGGTCTACACGACGCACTGTGCCGTGAATGCCGCCACCAAGAACAACCTTATCATTCTCCTTAAGAGCGTTCTGAAACTCACGAATTTTCTTCTGCTGTTTCTGTTGAGGACGAATCATAAAGAAGTACATGATTGCGAAGATGGCAACCATCATAATCAACATACTATATCCTCCGCCCTGAGCCTGGGCCTGCAGTAACATTACATTCATTTTCTTATTGATGTTTAAAGTTTGTATTCTTTATATTAATATAGGTGGTACGCATTGTGGCGCACCACACTGGTAGTGTAGACGTCGGAGCTATTACCCCTCTGTAGCGTCCTGTTCTGCCTGAGCTTGCTCTTCGGCACGCTGCTCGGCATAGCGTGTGCGCAATACCTCGCCATCCTCAAGAGCCTGCTGCGCACGATTAAGGCGCGGTGTGGCTTGGCGGCGCGGAGCCGGACGACGCTGCGGACGGTCCTCGATGGTCTTCATGAGCTTGCCTGTCGACACGAGGTAGCGTGCTATAGAGTCGAGCATACCATTGATGTAGCCACCCGACTTAGGTGTAGAGTAGAGCTTTGCAAGCTCGACATACTCGTTGATGGTTACGCTTATAGGTATGTTGGGGAAGGTCATCATCTCTGCAAGAGCTATCTGCATGATGATAACGTCCATATATGCAAGACGAGAGAAGTCCCAGTTGCGCGATGTCTCACTCATATAACGCTGATACTGGTCGGCGTTGAGAATGGTGGCACGGAATAGCTTCTGCGCAAAGTCCTTGTCTTCCTGATCCTTGTATTCGGGCAGGAGCTCCTGCTTAGAATTGGTGGTCGGGTCGAAGCGCTTGATAGTTTTAAGCACGAAGGTGTCTACAACCTCCTTGTCGTCGTTCCAGTAGAGACTCTGTTCCTCGAGCAGCTGGTCGAGGTCGCTGTTCTCCTGTATGAGCTGACGATAGAGCTTGCGCCATACTTCGCGGTCGGCCTCGTACGAGCTATTGGCATCTGCCATATAGTCGACGTATGTCTGGCTCTGCTCAATCTGGTTGCAGAGATTGCGTACGAACTCGATGCTTGTGTCCCACGACTGCTTCTGTGTCTCGGCAAACTCGGCAAGCTGCTTGTTCTCCTCAAGCTGAACGGCAAACTTGTTGTAAGCGAATTTCTGTGACGGCATAGCAGAGCCATCACGCTGTGCACGCTGCGATGCAACCTCGACTCTTCGACGTTCTTCACGTGTTACGGCGACGATTAATTCCAAGAGGTAGTTGTACAAGTCGTATGCCTTTGACAAGCTAAAGAGCAATTCTTTTTCGGCACTGTCCATTAGCTTGTTACCATTCTGATAGTATGCGTAGGTCAACTGAACTATCTTTATTCTAATCAATTCTCGATTAATCATCCTTTTATAATATTATAATGTATCTCTTTATTTCGATATTGTTGTTCGCTTTACATTTCGCTTTGCAAAAATAGACAAAAATGGGTGAACTACCAAAAAAACACGGCAATAATAAACATTTTTTCTCTAAACTTTGTTAGTTCCATATAAAATCAGTAACTTTGCACCGCTTTTTTGAGCACATCTATACAGAATTTGAGAAAATTCAATATTTCTCGTGTGATGGCGAATTAAGGCATAAACATTATTTATTCAACTTAATTTAGAGTAACACAATTATGAAAGAGATTAACGTTACAGGTCAGAAGCGTGAAAACCTTGGAAAGAAAGCTTCTAAAGCATTGCGTAAGGAAGGTCTTGTACCTTGCAACATCTACGGCCTCGCCGAGAAGGATGGCAAGCCAGCAGCTATGTCATTTGCTATCGCTATGACTGAGCTTCGCAAGATTATCTACACTCCGCACATCTATGTTATCAACCTCGTTATCGACGGCGAGTCGCACACAGCTATCCTCAAGGAGATTCAGTTCCACCCGGTAACTGACGCTGTTCTTCACGTAGACTTCCTCGAGGTTAACGATCAGAAGCCTATCACAATCGGTATCCCAGTTAAGCTCACAGGTCTTGCACAGGGTGTACGTGATGGTGGTCGTATGAACCTCTCTATCCGTAAGATCAACGTTACTGCTCCTTACCAGCAGATTCCTGAGCACCTCGAGATTGATGTTACTGCCCTCAAGATTGGCAAGAGCATCAAGGTTGGCGAGTTGAGCTTCGAGGGTCTTGAGATCGCTACAAGCAAGGAGGTCATCGTATGCTCTATCAAGATGACACGTGCCGCTATGTCGGCTGCTGCTGCCGCTCAGGATTAATAAATAGCACACAATCAGCTAATTGTAACAATAAGGAAAGCGCACGAGTCTGCATTGACACGTGCGCTTTTTATCATTTAGGCTTATAAGACACTGAGGTACTTATAAGCCCTTACTATTTCTTTAAGACTATGGATAAGTTTTTAATAGTAGGTCTTGGCAACCCTGGCTACGAGTACGAGAATACAAGACACAACACTGGCTTTATGGTGGTTGACGAGTTTGCTCGCTCGGTGGGCGCTACCTTCGAGGACAAGCGCTATGGCTTTGTGGCTGAGACATCAATCAAGGGCAGAAAGGTGTTTATACTTAAGCCTACAACCTTTATGAACCTTAGCGGCAACGCTGTGCGCTACTGGCTGCAGAAGGAGAATATCGACCAGGAACGCCTGCTTGTTATCGTTGACGACCTGTCTATTCCGCTCGGCGACTTCCGCTTGAAGGGCAACGGCTCCAACGGCGGACACAACGGACTGGGCAACATACAGCAGCTCATCGGACAACAGTATGCACGTCTGCGTATGGGCATCGGTGCCGACTTTGCAAAAGGTCAGCAGGTGGACTGGGTGCTTGGCAAATACGACGAGGAGGAGATGAAGACCCTACAGCCTTCCATCGACCAGGCTGTAGACATTATAAAGAGCTTTGTGCTTGCCGGACTGAACATCACGATGAATCAGTATAACAAATTGGGCAAGAAGGCTAAAAAACAATAAGGCTTATGGCTGAAGTAGCACGTATAGACAAGTGGCTGTGGGCGGCGCGCATATACAAGACACGCTCCATAGCTGCCGATGCCTGCAAGAATGGCAGGG
>USCM01000087.1 GCA_900553155.1 uncultured Prevotella sp.
TATGCCATACTTTGCAAACAGTTGGCGGTCGATGTTGGGAATGTCGTTGGTAGTCCAGTAGATGTCGCTCTGGTTGGTAAAGTTCTCCATCGGTACGAACATAAACTTCTCCGGTGACAAGTCTTGCGATGTGATAGTCTGCAACATAAGGTAGCGGGCAAACTTGGTGCTGAGGTAAGCAAGCAAGTTGTCGGCCTCCTCCTTGGTGTTGTAGGCTCCACCCACAAGATAACTCTGTGTACATACTACGGCAGGCGGCAGCACGGTCATAGCCGAGAGCACACGGAACTTGCCGTTGCGGTCGGGGGTTCCGGCATGTTCGCAGGTAGCCTTGGAGAACACCACCTTGTACAAGTCGGTCCAGGCAGCGTTCTTCTTGATGTCGGCACGAGCCACGTAGGTAGTAGCCCCCGACGACTTAAGCTCTACAGCGGTTGTATCTTCAGCCGGGTCGGCAGTGCCGCGGTATGTGCTTACGAAGCCGAAAGGTGTCTGTCCGCTAACCTGGGTGTTGAGTGTGCCGTTGCACTTGTCGAGAACCTTGTTGATAAACGACAGCGCCTCGTTGTTGCGCACGAATATAGGGAACTGGTTGAGGTTGCGCTCGCAAGTGTTGGATGTGCCGTGCAGGGTGTTGGTGAAACGGCATCCCTTCTTGTGGCGTGCGTCCCAAAGGAAGTAGTTCACACCGCCTGATATGTCGACAGTAGGGAAGAGGTCCTTAGAGTCGACATAGTCGAAGATAGACCTCATGCGATGGTCGGCAAGCATAGAGCGGCGGAAGCTTTCAAGTCCGCGGCCTCCAGTAAACCAGCGCGAAGGCATAATCATAGAGATGTAGTTTGGTTTCATCTCGCGTGCTACCTCTACAAACTGGTTGTAGAGCGGTATGCCATAGTTGTCCTTCTGTTCACCTATGTTCACTTGGTATGGCGGGTTGCCTATGATGGCGTCGAATTTCATTTCCTTCTGCTTGTTTATATTCCAAAAATTCTCGCCGTCGGCAAGTGTGGGCATCAGCTTGCGCTTGTATACCATAACGAGCGAAGTTTGGTCCTCGAGTATCTTTACGTTGGCTTTGATATCCTGTCGGTAGCCAAGGAGCGTGCGCTTGGTGATGCGCTCGGCTATGCGTGTGCGGCATACGGCAAAGATATTGGTCTCTATAATCTCCTTCCAAAGTGCTTCTGCGTCTTCGTCAGATATCATATCGAAGAGTCCCTGCGACTGTCCGCTACGCAACTTGTACATAGAGAAGGCTGCGTATAGCGAGTACAATCCGGTCTTGGACGTCATGTCGAGGATGCGTGCCTTCTGGTTCATCAGCACTCGCTCGGTAACGTCGCCGTTGTAGACGAATCGTGGGTCGGATATTGGCTTCGTAAACTTCTCGTTGAAGAAGCAGTAGCCGCCCAAGGTGTCGGCGAGCTGACGGTTTACGGTGCGCCATGGTGTTAGCACCGTCTCGCGGTCGGGGTAGCAGAAGTCGGCAAGAATGTCTGCCACTTCGGCAACACGCTCGTTTACCGGCAGGGTGTCGGCACGGCGCAATCTATCGAATATAGCCTTGGCTGTAGCCACGAAGATGTCCTCGCGGTAGAAGTATTTTAGGCGTTGGAAGAGCTTGAGGGTTATGCCTTTAGGCATAAACTCGCGCCACGATTCGGTGTCGATGCTGCGTATGAACGAGTCGAGCGTAAGGCCCTCGATGCGGTCTACGGTGCCGTATATCAAGATGGGGAATCGGCTTGATATCTGGTTGAGGATGGCTATGGCGCGCTGGCGTGGCGTGAGCTTGCGTGTTGCCTCACGCATAGCGGCAACTGCCGTCTCTTCGGCTTGGGCTTGTTTCTCGCGTGCAGCCTTCTCCTTGGCGCTGTTGGTGGTCTTGCGCTTGTTGCGTCCCATGGTGTCGGCTATCATTTCGCGGTTGCGCTGACGCTCGGAAGCTATGCCTCGCACGATGGCCTCTGCCACTTGGTCGAGCAGGCGGATGTCCTGTTGGCGCAGATTGTCGAGGTTGCCGTATAGGCAATCGTCTCTAAATCCGTTGCGTATAAGCGAGTCGGAGTAGGCGGATGTTACGTTGCGTATGAACGATTCGGTGTCGAAGCGTGTTTGCTTGGATGCCGATATCTCCGTGATAGGGCACAGCTCCAAGAATTCTGCCAGCTTAGCCACACGTTCTTCCTGGTTAGATGTGTATGTGTTGTTGTTGACATACTGGTCTACCACGGTAAGTGTTCGGCAGGGCGAGAAGTCGATGGCGTAGCACTCGCTCTTGACGCGACCGTCTGTATACGGGCTCTGGCACCTGAAGATGGTCTGGAAGTAGCGCATACCACCAGTTTCGGCGGCACCGGCAAGCATCAGCACAGCAGTCCATTCGGGCACCGATACACCCATTGTAAGACGGCCGCATGATAGAGTGATGGTCTTCTTGCTGTTGGCTATCGCTGTCTTTACACGCTCAAGTGCATCGTGCTCGTGCTTGGTTTGCTCGTAGATGTCCGAGCGCTCTTCGGCAAAGTTGCCTTCGCCAGCAACGTCAACGATGGTGTATTCGCCGAATGGATTGTCCAGTGTCTGCTCAGACAGGATGCGTGCAAGACAGTGGGCAGCCTGAACTCCCGGCACATACCATAGTGTATTGTCGAGCGAGCCAGCCAACTGCTTGTTGGCGTAAGGATACAACTTGTTGGTGCTGCTTTTGCCGATGAGCTTTACAAACTTGCGTACATCAGCCTCGTGTACAAACTGTGTCTGTACATTGGGTGCGGCATTGTCCGACGGTATAGTCTCTGTTCTGAACAGCTCGGCAAAGTTAAAGCCTCCAGTCTCGCTTATACGGTAGCTGCGCATGTCGCGGGCGAGGTTGTAGGTAAGGATGTTCATACGGGCAAGACCCTCGTATGGGTTAGGCTCGCCGGTGTGATGCTCGTTCCATGCCACCTTGGCCGACTGCTCCATACAGTAGTCCCAATGATACACCTCGGTGTTGTCGAAGAGCTGCTGTATATTGTATGGTGTGCCCGATAGGTACAGCGTGCGCAGTGTGCGGCGCTTCTGTAGCTCGCCTATAACATCGCGTCCGAGACGCGACATGATGCCCTCGTGTGCCTCGTCCACAATAAGGAAGTCCCAATGTGTGTTGAATATATGGTCGTTCTTCTCGATGCCCTTTTGCTGGTTCACACGTTTGGAGCCACGCAAGTCTTGCATTGAGGCGAAATAAATATAGTGGGCGTTCTTGTCTTGCTTAGCTTTTGCTTCGATAGCCTCGAATGTTTCGGCGTCGAACGACACCGTGTTGGGGTCTTTGCAGCCAAAGAACCATCCGTCGAGCTTAAGCTTAAGCAACGACTCAAACCACTCGCCACGCACATTAGGGCGGTGGGTAAGGATGAGGGTACGGCGGTAGCCACACTGTCTTGCCACTTCGAGGGCGCACAGGGTCTTTCCGAAACGCATCTTTGCATTCCAAAGCATCTTTCGATTGCGTTTCAGGCTGTTCACAGTGAGGTTGATAGCCTGTTGCTGTTCAGAGCGAAAAACTATGTTGTCAGTGAATGTCATTTATCTAATTCTGATTTATTTCTTTATAAGTTGCTTGAAGATTATCTGTTTGCCTTTAAGTGGTTCGGTGCCGTGCCATTCCATTATGGTGCACAGATTGTCCGTGTCGGGTATGGTGAAGCGTGTGCCGTCCATCTGCCATATATTCCACGCTATTATCTCTGCCGCCTTTATTACAGCCGAGAAGTGTGGCATACGTCCCCAGCGGGCGTTGTAGTACTCGCAGAAGCTGATGAGCAATGTCTCTCTTGAGAGAAACACGTTGTCGCCCTGCCAGTCGAAGCCATAGACCGACTGCAAAGCCTGGTATGCCTTGCGCAGCCAGTGGCGCTTGTTGAACTTGGTGGGTTGTGAAGGCGTGTTCTCGTTCACCACACGCATCTTGCGGTCGAATATGCCGATGCGTTCGTCGATGTTGATGTGTACACCCGTGGTGGTGTCGTACCGGCTTGCAAGATAAGGAGCCTCGCCGCAAGCCATCTCCATGCGTCGGCAGCGCACATACTTCATCCACGACTTGTCCTCGGGAAACTCGACCTTCTCCTTCCGTGTAAGCCACGTGTGGGTGCCGTCGTCGAGGGTGGTCTCGGTGTTGAACACGTTGCGGTAGCCAAACCAGTGCTCGTCCACCAAGTTGTTCTGGGCATTGCATATCCATGCCGGCGTAAACACCTCGCCGCGGTCTTTGGCACGCGATGTTTGCAGCGACTCGTGCTTGTACACTCGTGGCTGTATAATATCACGATAGACACCCGACACTTGCTCTATGAGTATAGGCGAAGAGTGAGGGTGTCCATAGTCGTCGGTTCCCCAAGAAATGTTTGCGGACAGGCCGTGACCACTTAACGACTGGTCCCGAAGCAGGATGGCAAGCAGGCGAGGGTTGTCGCGCACAATGCCGGCTATGTGGTTGTTGGGTCTTTTAGTGGCCATGCCTTTTATGGTTTACTGTTCTTTAATCTTAATCTCGCAGTTGTCGAGCGACTCGATGATGGCAAGCGACTCAACACGCACACCACGTTCGCGCAGATACTGTCCGCCGTCCTGGAACGCCTTCTCTATAATGAAACCCATGCCTTCGAGTGTGGCGCCTGCTTGCTGGCAGAGGTCGATGATGCCCTTGGCAGCATTGCCGTTGGCAAGGAAGTCGTCTATAAACAGAACGTGGTCGTCGGCGGTAAGGTAGTCGCTACTGATAATAACGTCGTAGTCGCGCTGCTTGGTGAACGATGTAACCTTTGTAGCCAGCATATTGGAAAGTGTGCTTGGCTTCTTTTTCTTTGCAAATACAACGGGGAGGTTCATGAGGAATCCCATCATGATAGCCGGGGCAATGCCAGAAGCTTCTATTGTGAGAATCTTGTTCACCTTGGTGCTTGCAAAGCGGCGGATAAACTCCACTGCGATGTCCTTCATCAGATTTGGGTCCATCTGGTGATTGATGAATTTGTCTACTTTAAGAATGCCGCCTGGGTAGCATTTTCCGTCTTTAAGAATTCTGTCTCTAAGAACTTTCATCGTTTCTATTATTATTTTTAAAGTTAAATATCGTGTTGATAAAGTAATGATGTCGTGTGGATAGCTATTCGCTGTATAGCCAACTAAAGAGTCGGTTAAGCCACGAGATGGGTGTTCGGAACCACCTGAACTTGGTAACGGGCTTGCCTCCGAAGCTTAGGATAAACTCGCGCATGGCAGAGTGTTCGAAAGGCAGTCCGGCATCAAGGAAGTACAGATGTCTGTAGCCTGCTTTGTGTGCGTCGTCGAGCACAGTCCATACGGTGTGCGACATAGGCGACAATGCCTTGCGCCTCTTTTTGCTGTAGGCAAGATACCACATATAGGCATTGCCACCCGAGTAGATGCACACACTGGTGGCAACAACTCTCTCGCCGTGCTTGCTGACAAACACCTTGCCTTGTCCGGAGCCTATAAGCAAGCGCAGCTCCTTGATGTTGGGCACTGTGCGGCGTGGCTTGAACCTGAAGTGGCGCCGTAGCAGTTGTGCTGCCTGGACAAGCTCGTTGCTTTCTGCCAGTGCGACGCAAGCGGTCAGACCGCTTTGCTGGGCTTGTGCTATCCTATGTTGTGCCTTCTCCGACAGGCGGTCGGCAGGTGGCAGGCTATGCAGCGAGTTGTGTATCTCCTGCCATTGGATAGGGAAGTAGCCGTTGGCTCTGAAAGCCTCGTAGCCAAACATCTTGTTGGAAAGGTGGCTAAACTCGATGTACAGGCACAGGCGGTTGTTGAAACGCGCTGTTACCTCACTGAGAAAGCGCCCGAAGATGTAGCTCTTGTCCACTCCCTCGTCGTATTCGCCCTCGCCGTATACACGTCCATGCAGATAGACAATAGGTGGCAACAGGGACCGGTGGAAGAAGATTGTGGTGAGCATGTGGGCCACGACGTGCCCTGTCCCGTCCTCTGCTATAGCCATACAGGGTTCTTGCATAGGGGTGGCTTCGAGTATGCGAAAGAAGTCAACGCTATGAAAGAAATTATGGCTTGCAATGTCGGGCAATTCTGATTCGTGTGATATCAATCGTATGCTTACCTCTTCTTTCATTCGGCAAAAATACCAAAAGTTTTTTAAAAAACGGCACACTGCCTGTTGTTTTTGCAAAAAGCGTGAATAAATGTGCCTATGTCAGAATTTATGTTTATCTTTGCCATAAGTGTTGTGGGATAGACAATAGATTCTGCAACCACCTATTTTATATAAGAATTATACCGAAAAATGAAAATTGTTATTATAGGAGCAGGCAATGTTGCCACACATATAGCGAAGGCACTCGCCGCTCATAATTTGGCTCCGGCTCAGATATGGAGCAGGCATGCCAATACGGCTGCAGCTCTTGCGGGGCAAGTAGGCAGCCAGGCTGTCGCAAATATTGAGGATATAGACACCGATGCCGACATATATATCATATCTGTAACCGACCAGGCCTTGGAACAGGTGATAACAGGCTTGTGCGCGCATTGCCGCCAGGGCGTGTTTGTACACACTGCCGGAACGATGCCGATGGAACTGTTTGAGGGCAAGTGCAGACATTATGGTGTGCTGTATCCTATGCAGACATTCTCTAAGGACAAGTCGTTGGATTTCAAGAAGGTACCCTGCTTTGTCGAGGCTTCCGACCAATTGGCTGACGATGCCATAATGCAGGTGGCCAACCTGCTGTCCGACAATGTGCATAGGTTGGCGGGCGAAGACCGCAAGTGGCTGCATGTGGCAGCTGTCTTTGCATGCAACTTCTCTAATGCTTGCTATACAATGGCAGAGCGTATACTGCAAGCTCATGGGCTGAACTTTGATGTTATGTTGCCCCTTGTCGACGAGACTACAGCCAAACTGCATAGCCTGTCGCCGGTTGAGGCTCAGACGGGTCCGGCTGTGCGCAACGACCATAACGTCATGAACCGACATAAGGATATGCTGAAGGATGCCCCCGATATGCAGGCGGTGTACCAGATGATGTCCGAGATAATAATGAACAGCAAAAACAAGTAAACTTATGATAGATTATGATTTGACCAAGATACGTGCCGTCTTCTTTGATGTGGACGGCGTGCTGTCTGCCGAAACAATAACCATGTCGTCCGAGGGCGAGCCTTTGCGCACCGTAAATATCAAGGACGGCTATGCCATACAGCTTGCGTGCAAGAAGGGATTGCGTATAGCCATTATCACGGGTGGCAACACTATGGCTGTTAACAAGCGCTACACTGGCCTTGGCGTGGAGGACGTGTATATGGGCGTTAAGGAGAAGGTGCTGTTTTATAGGGAGTTGCTTAAGAAGTATGGGCTCTCCAACGAAGAGGTGATATATGTTGGCGACGACATTCCCGACTATGAGATAATGCGTGAGGTGGGCTGTGCCTGCTGTCCTAAGGATGCCTGTGTCGAGGTTAAGAGCGTGAGC
>USCM01000088.1 GCA_900553155.1 uncultured Prevotella sp.
AGTCGACACCGTCGAAGTTGATGTATATCTCCTTGTCTTGCCAATTTGCAGGTATGGAGAAGGCACGACGGTACGAGCCCACCTCGTTGCGGTTGCGGTAGGTCATCCAGTCGGTAGGCGGAGTGCGCATAACGCCGCCTCGCCAGTCGTCCACCTTAACCTTATGCTGGAAGATGACACGCTGGTTGGAGTAGAGCGGATATCCGTATTTGAAGACGCCCTTGTCGTTCATACCCGCCGTGTTCCAGTTCATAGGCACCTGTACGCGGTCCCAGGCAGAAGCGTCGAAGTCGGTTCGGAAGAAGTCCTTAGGTCGTTCGTCGGGATGCTTGGCCCAGTGAAACTGCCACTCGCCGTCGAGACTCTGCCACAGCGAAGAGTTCTCGGGCAGCACACGTCGTGCCTCGTCTGTATTGGCAAACGAGAAGAACCAGGCGTGTGGCTGCTGCTTGTTGTAGGCGACAGAGTCGGGACTCTGCCACTCCCAGCCCGAAGGCTGCGGCATCTGTCCGTAGAAGAAGCCGCCAAGCTGTGCCGTCTGCGCATACATAGGCGATGCTAAGAGGGCAGCAAGGATTGTTAGAGTTGATTTGTTCATAGATTTGGTTTTATTGTAATTTTGTTGCTTTATGTTTATCGCACGTAGTTATATAGGTTATCGTGCGTAGTTTTATATTCTATCGCATATTGAAGTATTGCTCGAGTGCCTCCTCAGCCTTACCCTCCGAGTTGTCGAGGTCTTTTATTATCACTCCGTGCTCGAGTAGCGCCACACGTGTGGATATCTCCACGGTGTGCTGCAGGTTGTGGCTTGATATAAGCACCGTGGCACCCGTCTCCTTGTTGAAGTCGGTTATGAGGTGCTTCAGCTGGTTCTGACTGCTTGGGTCGAGAAAGTTGAATGGCTCGTCGAGAATAACCAACTGTGGCTGGTTGAGCAATGCGGCGATGATGCCAATCTTCTGCTTGTTGCCGGCAGAGAAGTCGCGTATGTACTTTTTCTGTCCCAGCACCTCGCCGTTCATGAACGGCTCGAAGTACTTAAGGCGTTCTGCCAAGCCCTCCTTGGATATACCCGAAATCTTGGCAATAAACTCGAAGTATTCTTCGGCAGAAAGGAAGTCGATAAGGAAGCTTGGGTCGATATAGGCTCCGGTCATTGTCTTCCAGTCTTCCGACAGGGCAGGGTTAATCTGCTCCGGCATCCCGGTGTCGGCATCAGTTGGCTTAGGCAGCAATGTAACGCTGCCCTCATCGGCTTTAAGCAAGTCGAGCATAAGGCGGAAGAGTGTAGTTTTGCCGGCTCCGTTGTTGCCTACAAGTCCCACTATCTCGCCGTTGTTTACTGTGAAGTTGGCTATGTCAACGGCTGTCTTCTCGCCAAAACACTTCTTAAGGTTGCTTATCTGTATCTGCATTGTTTCTTATATTATAGTTTATTCTCCCAATTCCATTTTCAAGAACTTAGGCGTATAGCCCTCCTTCGACAGCGCCACCTCCTCCGGAGTGCCAACAGCCAAGACGCGTCCGCCGTCTCGTCCGCCCTCCGGACCAATGTCGATGATGTGGTCGGCAAGCTTGATTACGTCGAGGTTGTGCTCGATAATGACAACGGTGTTGCCACGGTCGACAAGCGTCTGTAGCACATCCATAAGGATGCGTATGTCCTCGAAGTGCAGACCCGTTGTGGGTTCGTCGAGTATGTAGAGCGTCTTTCCGGTGTCGCGCTTGCTCAGTTCGGTGGCAAGTTTTACACGCTGGCTCTCTCCTCCCGACAGAGTGGTGGAGGGCTGACCCAGACGTATGTATCCCAATCCGACGTCCTGTATGGTCTTTATCTTATGCAATATGGCTGGAACGTTCTCGAAGAACTCCACCGCTTGGTTGATAGTCATATCCAATACGTCGGCAATGCTCTTGCCTTTGTAGCGCACCTCCAATGTCTCGCGGTTGTAGCGTTTGCCGTGGCACACCTCGCAAGGCACAAGAACGTCGGGCAGGAAGTTCATCTCTATGGTCTTGTAGCCATTGCCCTTGCACGTCTCGCAGCGTCCGCCCTTGACGTTGAAGGAGAATCGGCCCGGCTTATAACCACGAATCTTGGCTTCGGGCAGGGCCACAAACAGCGAGCGTATGTCGGAGAAGACGCCTGTATAGGTAGCCGGGTTGGAACGGGGTGTACGACCGAGAGGCGACTGGTCGACATTAACCACCTTATCTATATACTCAAGTCCTTCCACTCTGTCGTATGGCATAGGCTTCTTTAGCGAGCGGTAGAAGTGCTGCGAGAGGATTGGCTGCAACGTCTCGTTTACCAAGGTCGACTTGCCCGAGCCGCTGACACCCGTCACAACGATAAGCTTGCCAAGCGGAAAGGAAACATCAACATTCTTGAGGTTGTTGCCATGAGCGCCATATATGGTAAGCGCCTTGCCGTTGCCCTTGCGTCGTTGGGCTGGTATGGTTATTTGGCGCACGCCGTTGATGTAGTCGGATGTTATGGTATGCTGCTTCAGCATATCTTGTGGAGTGCCTTGGAAAACCACCTCGCCACCGTGCATACCGGCACGCGGACCGATGTCTACTATCCAGTCGGCTGCAAGCATCATATCCTTGTCGTGCTCTACCACAACCACGGTGTTGCCAAGGTCGCGCAGCTTCTTAAGCGAGTGGATAAGTCGCTCGTTGTCGCGCTGGTGCAGACCGATGCTCGGCTCGTCGAGGATATACAGCACATTGACAAGCTGCGAGCCTATCTGTGTGGCAAGACGTATGCGCTGACTCTCGCCGCCGGATAGCGTAACCGACTGTCGGTTGAGCGAGAGATAGTCGAGTCCAACGTCCAGCAAGAACTTAAGGCGGGTGCGTATCTCGTGCAGAATCTCCGTGGCGATGGAGCGTTGCTTGTCGTCGAGATGCTCTACCGCCTCGTCAAGCCAATCGTATAGCTGCTTGATGTCGAACGACGAAACCTCTGCAATGTTCTTATCCCATATACGGTACGACAGCGACTCGCGGCACAGGCGCATGCCGTGGCACTCGGGACACTCGCAGGTGGCAAGAAATTGGTCGGCCCACTTCTGTCCACTGGTCGACTCGTCGTTCTCGATAACGGTGCGCAGATACTTTATCACGCCGTCGAAGGTGGTAAAGTAGTCGGTCGATGTATGCACCACCGACTTGTCGATGCGCACGGGTTCGAGCGAGCCGTATAGTATCTCGCTCATCACGTCGTCCGGAATCTCGGCTACAGGAGTCTTTATCGACAGTCCAGCCTTCTCAAGAATGGCGTCTATCTGCCAGAAAATCATCTGGTTCTTGTATTTTCCTAATGGCACAATGGCGCCGGCATGGATAGATAGCGAGTCGTCGGGTATAACCTTCTTGGTGTCTATCTCGTTGACATAACCAAGACCCTTGCAGTGGGGGCAGGCACCTTCGGGCGAGTTGAAGGAGAACATATTGGGTGCCGGGTCGCGGTAGGAGAGACCTGTTGTGGGACACATCAGTCGCTTGGAGAAGCTCTTGGCCTCTCCCGTGTCCTTGTCGAGAATCATCACGATGCCGTCGCCCTGCTTCATTGCGGTGGCTATGGTCTTGCGCAGACGGTCGTCGAAGCCATCGTGCATCTGCATCTTGTCTATCACCACCTCTATGTTGTGGTTCTTGTAGCGGTCGGTCTTCATGCCGGGAGTGATGTCCACTATATCGCCGTCGACACGTGCGTAGAGGTAACCCTTGCGTCGCAAACTCTCAAACAGTTCGCGATAATGGCCCTTTCGCTGTCTTACAACAGGAGCGAGGATATATATGCGACGTCCGGCATAGTTGGTGTTAATCATGTCAATGATGCGCTCCTCGGTGTACTTAACCATGCGTTCGCCCGTGTTGTAGCTGTAGGCAACGCCGGCACGGGCATACAGCAGGCGCAGATAATCGTATATCTCGGTAGTTGTGCCTACTGTGGAGCGAGGGTTCTTGTTGGTGGTCTTCTGCTCGATGGATATAACGGGGCTTAGACCTGTAATCTTGTCTACATCCGGTCGCTCCATTCCGCCGAGGAAGTTGCGTGCGTATGCCGAGAACGTCTCAATGTAGCGGCGTTGTCCTTCGGCGTATATTGTGTCGAAGGCAAGCGACGACTTGCCCGATCCACTCAGTCCGGTGATGACGGTAAGTGAGCCGTGCGGTATCTCGACGTCGATGTTCTTAAGGTTGTGGACGCGTGCGCCCCAAACGTTAATCTTGCCTTCTTCTTGTATGTTGCTCATGAATTATCTTTAATTCGATTGATTATTATCCTATTAAACATTAGCGATAATTAGACGATAAAGTCATTAACGCTGATTACACGTTTAATTTATAGTGTCCGTATAATGAGCGTTAATGTTCTTTTCGTATAATGGACGTTAATGCTTGGTGTTTATTGCTCGCCTGTATTGCCTGATGTCTCGGTGTAACCGCGCAGCAAGTTGACGTCCTTCTTAATGTCGTATTTGCGTCCATCGGCGCCCTTTGCCTTAACAAGCACATAGTAGACGCCCTGCTTTACGTCCTTGCCGTGATACTTGCCGTCCCATCCTCCGGCAGGGTCGGTCCACTCGTATAGCTTCTGTCCCCAACGGTTGAAGATGTAGGCATGAAACTCCACAATACTCTGATAGCCGCTCTTGGCCTTGTATATGTCGTTGATGCCGTCGCCGTTGGGCGAGAAAGCGTTGGGAAACTCGAGCCTGCTCTCGGATATCGACACCTTTATAGGTTCGGCGTCAGCCCAGTAGTCGGCTGTGTAGGCAATGGTGTCGGTGCCGTTGACAAAGGTGGCATACAGCACAACACGGCTTACACCCGCCTCGGTGAAGGTGTACTCGGTGTCCTCCTCATAGCGTATAAGGTAAGGTGTGTTGTTGCCTTCCTTGCTGAAACGCCACTCGTAGTGTGGGGTATAGACGCCCACATTGGCAGGGTTGGCGGCAAAGCGCACGGTTAGCGGGGCTGAACCCGAATAGCTTGTACCGGTCTCCTCGCCCTCGGGTGTAAGGAAGGTGGCTTGAGGGTCGATGGTAGGCACCTCGTCGGCGTGTGCCTCAATGGCAAGGCACGCTATGATGAAAAGTAATAATCTGATGTGCTTCATACGTGCAAAGTTATATAATATATCCCACATCACAAAACTCAATGGCTTTTTAATAACGTTATTTATAGACAAACATTTCTTCGTACAACATATTTTATGTACTTTTGCAGAATAAAAAACAAAACAGTGTCAACTTAAAAAAAGCATGAACATAATGAAACGCAACATCAGATTGTTTCTCTGCCTGTGCGCTCTCGTGTTTGCCGCCGCTGTGTCGGCGCAGACAATGAAGTATCAGGACCTTTACAAGGTGAAGAAGAAGGACACCATTTATGGCATTGCCAAGAAATACAACATAACCATCGACCAGCTGATATCTGCCAATCCGGATATGCAGAAGCCCGACTATACCCTGCAGAAGGGCGACCAGCTTGTTATACCGGCTCCGCTTCCGGCATCCACACAGCCTGTGCAGCCTGCACAGCAACCTGCAGCGCATGTGGCAAAGAAGAGCAGTTCGGCTGTGCGCATTGGCGTCATGTTGCCTCTGCACAATGTGGATGGCGACGGACAACGTATGGTGGAGTATTATCGTGGCATACTGATGGCTTGCGACAGCCTTAAGGCTCAGGGTATAAGCACCGACGTCAGAGCGTGGAATGTGCCTATAGACGGCAATATTCAGCAGACGCTTGCCGACAACCATGCCAAGGATTGCGACGTTATATTCGGTCCGTTGTATACCAAGCAGGTTAAGCCGATGGGCGACTTCTGCCGCCGCAACAACATAAAGCTTGTCATACCATTCTCTATCAACGGCAACGATGTGGCTTCCAACGACCATATCATGCAGGTATACCAGTCGGCACAGCAGCAGAACGAGCTTGCTGTAAATGCCTTTGTGGAGCGCTTCAAGGGATGCCATGCCGTGATAATCGACTGCAACGACACCACAAGTCGCAAGGGCGTGTTCACCAGTGCCTTGCGCAAGCGTATGGAGGCAGCAGGCATTGGCTATAGCATAACCAACCTTAAATCGTCTGAGGCAATGTTTGCCAAGGCTTTTGACGCATCCAAGCAGAATGTTGTGGTGCTTAACACAGGACGCTCGCCGGAGCTGAACGTGGCTCTCGCAAAGCTCAACGGACTGAAGGTTACGGCTCCTGCTATGCGTATCTCGCTCTTCGGCTATACCGAGTGGCTGATGTATACCAAGGTTTACCTCGACTATTATCACCGCTACGATGCCTATATACCGACGTCGTTCTACTATAATCCGCTTGCGCCACGCACCGCCAACTTGGAGCGTTCGTATCGTCGTTGGTTCAAGTCGGATATGCGTCAGGCCTTGCCGCGATTCGCAATAACGGGCTACGACCATGCCCAGTTCATCATCCGCGGACTGCATAAGTATGGCAGCAAGTTCAACGGAACCAGTCAGCAGAACACATACACTCCGTTGCAGACTCCGCTGAAGTTTAAGTTTGTGCAGGGCGGAGGCATGCAGAACTCAGCATTTATGCTGGTGCATTATAAGACTAATCGTACGATGGAGTCGATATCGTATTAATGTGAATATATTATTACCTACATACTTATATGTTATTAAGATTTAGATTACGACTTGTTGCGTTGGGGGCAGTGCTTAAGTGTGCTGCTTTAGCTATGCTGATGCTGCCTACTGTTATGCAGGCTCAGATTGGCGATCATCGCAACGACCTCTCGATAGGCTTCAATGGCGGATACGTAATGAGCAGCGTAGGATTTACGCCGAAGGTGACGCAGGACAATCATACCGGAATGACCTTCGGCCTATCCATGCGATACACTTGCGAGAAGTATTTCAAGACAGTTTGCTCTATTGCCGCCGAGGTGAACTATGCCCGCATAGGTTGGAAAGAGAGTATATTGACAGCCGACGACCAGCCGGTGATAAACCCGACGACAAGACTGGCTGAGGCTTATCAGCGCGACCTCGACTATATCCAGGTGCCTATCTTTGCCCACTTGGCATGGGGTAGGGAGAAGAAAGGCTTTCAGTTCTTCTTCAAGGCAGGTCCGCAGTTTGGCTATCTCATTGGCGAGAAGACCAAGACCAACTTCGCCTATGCCGACCGCAACACCACCGACCGCTCAAACCAAACGGCAGAACAATATAATATGCCCGTTGAGAACAAGTTCGACTATGGCATTGCAGCCGGAATGGGTATAGAGTATAGTCATCCAAAGGTAGGCCACTTCCTCCTCGAAGGCCGCTACTATTATGGCTTGGGCAATATCTATGGCGACTCAAAGCGCGACTACTTCGGCAAGTCAAACCACTCGAACATCGTAGTC
>USCM01000089.1 GCA_900553155.1 uncultured Prevotella sp.
AAGGTGCTTGAGTATATGGCTATGGCAGTACATAGCAAGCGTCTGGCAAGAGTAGGACAGAAGTGTTCGGATGCCGACCGCATGCGCCGACCGTCGGATATCGATGTAGTGAGGCGCATGCTTCGTAGCACCGACAACTGGCGTGTGGCTATCAACGCCATTCTTGTAGCTGTTGTCCTTGCACTGGTTGTGGCAATAGCGGCTATGATGTATGGCAGGCAGGATGTGCATGGCGATTCTGTACCGGTAGATTCGGCCGTAGAAGGTGGTGTGAACAAGGTTGTGGACAGTAATTATTGGTAATTTTTTACTTCAAATAATAATCTGCCGTTAACAGCGTTATATATTTATATGCAGTTTACAGACCAGATACGTAGAGTTAAGATAATGCTTGTGCTTGCCGCGGTGGCTATCGCCGTGGTGTCGCTTGTGGTGTCGCACATCCTCATACGTGACCTCGCCAAGGAGGAGCACAACAAGATGGAGGTGTGGGCAGAGGCTATGCGTACCCTTAACCGGGCCGACGAGAATACCGACATCAACCTTGTACTGAAGGTAATTAACGGCAACAACACCATACCCGTAATTGTGCTCGACTCAAAAGGCGAGGTGCAGGCATATCGCAATATCGATATAACCGATTGCGCCAACGCTGCCGACACAATGCGCTTCGTGGCTGGTATGGGGCATAAACTGCTGCGCGAGAATCGCGATATACGCATAGCGATTGACGACAATGATGGAGCCGAGAGCCAGTCTGCCGACTATCTCAATGTGTGCTACGACGACTCCGTAATGTTGCGCCGGCTATCCTCGTACCCTTATATACAATTAGGTGTGGTTATGATATTTGTTGTCATCGCCATATTCGCCCTGCTTACATCCAAGCGTGCCGAGCAGAATAAGGTGTGGGTAGGATTGTCGAAGGAGACGGCTCACCAGCTCGGAACACCAATATCGAGCCTAATGGCATGGGTGGAGATATTAAAGGAAACCTATCCCGACGACGACCTTATACCCGAGATGAACAAGGATGTGAAGCGTCTGCAACTCATTGCCGACCGATTCTCCAAGATAGGCTCCCTACCCGAACCTGTAGAGACCGACCTAAAGGAGGTTATGGAGCACGTCATCGACTATATGGACCGTCGCACATCTAATAAGGTGCAGATGATACGCGATTTTCCTGACGCCGACATACGTGTCAAAATCAATGCCTCGCTCTTTGAGTGGGTTATCGAAAACCTGTCGAAGAACGCTGTCGACGCTATGGGGGGCGAAGGCAAGATAACGCTGAAGATGTGGGAAGAGCCACGCAAGGCAGTAATCGAAGTGACCGACACTGGCAAGGGAATACGCAAGAAAGACCTGCGCAACGTGTTCCGTCCAGGCTTCACGACAAAGAAGCGAGGGTGGGGACTCGGACTGTCGCTTGCCAAGCGCATTGTAGAGGAATATCACAAAGGACGTATATGGGTTAAGTGGTCGGAAGTGGGTGTTGGTACAACATTCCGCATCGAACTGAAGAAATAAACTCATTTAAAATCAAAAACTTTGTGAAGATGTTGTTGTATGTCGGAAAATATTCGTAACTTTGCACACCAAATGTGTAGTTTAGAGATACTTAAGATAGATTTAAAGGAACTGAACGAGGGCGTAAGCACGCTCAACTTCAGTTTAGGCGACGCTTATTTCGAGTCACTTGACGAGGAGGAAATCAAGCGTGGCAACATCAGTGTGTCTGTTAATGTGAAGCGCACTGAGAACTATTTTGAGCTCGACTTCCATACAGAGGGCACTGTCGTTATTCCGTGCGACATCTGTCTCGACGATATGGACCAGGCTATTGAGACGGACGACCGACTCATAGTGAAGTTTGGTGAAGAATATTCCGAAGACGATGACCTCATTACTGTCGACGAGCGCGAAGGCGTTCTCGACGTTGCGTGGTTCATCTACGAATTTATAGCACTCAACATTCCCGCTAAGCACGTGCATACACCTGGAAAATGTAACGCGGCGATGATTAAGGTTCTCGAAGAACACTCAGCTACCCGAAGTAGTGGCGCGAATGAAGAGCAGGCGGTAGATCCGCGCTGGAATGAATTAGAAAAATTAAAAACAATAATTAAAGATTAAAGAAAAATGGCACATCCTAAAAGAAGACAGTCAAAGACACGTACACTTAAGAGAAGAACTCATGATAAGGCAGTAGCTCCTACATTGGCAGTTTGCCCTAACTGTGGCGCTTACTATGTATACCACACAGTATGCCCAACTTGTGGCTACTACCGTGGCAAGGTGGCTATCGTAAAGGAAGTAGCTGAATAATATTTCTCCACACGATGGGAAAGATAAACGCAGTAATCACCGGTGTTGGCGGCTATGTACCCGACTATGTCCTCGACAATGAGGAATTGTCGCGTATGGTAGATACCAGCGACGAGTGGATTATGACCCGTGTCGGAATCAAGGAACGTCATATCCTTACAGAGGAAGGTCTCGGCACGAGCTATATGGCACGTAAGGCTGCCAAGCAGCTCATCAAGAAGACTGGCGTTGATCCCGACACTATTGATGCGCTGATCGTTACCACTACAACTCCCGACTACAAGTTCCCTTCTACAGCATCTATCGTCCTTGGCAAACTTGGACTGAAGAATGCTTTTGCCTTCGACTTCGAGGCAGCATGTTGCGGATTCCTTTATTCGCTCGACGTTGCTGCGTCGATGATTCAGAGCGGTCGCTATAAGAAGATTATAGTTATCGGTGCCGACAAGATGTCGTCGCTCGTCGACTATACCGACCGTGCTACTTGTGTGCTCTTCGGCGATGGCGCCGGAGCTGTGCTTGTAGAGGCAACAGAGGAGGAGAATGTAGGCGTGCAGAACTCTTATCTGCGTACCGACGGCATCGGTCTGCCGTTCCTTCACATGAAGGCTGGCGGATCTGTATGTCCTCCGTCACACTTCACAGTCGACCACCGTCTGCACTACCTCTATCAGGAGGGACGCACCGTGTTCCGCTATGCCGTTACCGATATGAGCAACGACGTGGCTGAGGTGATGAAGCGCAACGAGCTTACAGCTGACGACATCAAGTGGGTTATTCCTCACGAGGCTAACCTCCGCATCATCGAGGCTGTGACAAAGCGTATCGGTTTGCCGATGGATAAGGTTGTGGTGAACATCCAGCACTATGGCAACACAAGTGCCGCCACAATTCCTTTGGCATTGTGGGATAATGAGAAAAACATGAAGAAGGGTGACAACGTCATCTTCACCGCTTTCGGAGCAGGTTTCGTTCACGGAGCTTCGTTCTACAAGTGGGGTTACGATGGTTCTGCTGTAGCAGAGGCTAAGTAATCAAAACAGAGAGAAACATATTATCTCATATAAAAAGCACGTTAGGCTTCAGTTCGCAAGGACAATGCCCAACGTGCTTTTTCCTGTTAGTATACTGTTGCGTGCAACATTTTGCATCCAATATAATTGTGGATGTGAAAAAAATAACTAACTTTGCATCAAAGTACTTTTTTTAGAATATATGCACAAAGCAGGTTTTGTAAACATAGTTGGCAATCCTAATGTGGGCAAGTCGACGCTGATGAATCAGCTTGTTGGCGAGCGTATAAGCATTGCCACGTTCAAGGCGCAAACCACGCGCCACCGTATCATGGGTATTGTCAATGAGGACGATGCCCAGATAGTGTTCTCGGATACCCCGGGTGTGTTGAAGCCCAACTACAAGCTCCAAGAGTCGATGTTGGCCTTCTCTGAGTCGGCTCTACAAGACGCGGATGTTCTGCTCTACGTTACCGATGTGGTGGAGAATCCCGAGAAGAATATGGACTTTCTCGACAAGGTTAAGAAGATGACGATACCGGTGCTCTTGCTTATCAACAAGATAGACCAAAGCGACCAGAAAACTCTTGGCGACACTGTAGAGAAGTGGCACACGCTACTGCCCAATGCCGAGATTCTTCCTATATCAGCAAAGAACAAGTTTGGTGTCGACATGCTTATGCGCCGTATCAAGGAGTTGCTGCCCGATTCGCCTCCATTCTTCGACAAGGATCAGCTTACAGACAAGCCAGCACGTTTCTTCGTGTCGGAGATTATCCGCGAGAAGATTCTGTTGTACTACGACAAAGAGATTCCTTATTCGGTTGAGGTTAAGGTAGAGTCGTTCAAGGAGACCGACCGCAACATCGACATCTATGCCGTTATCTATGTTGAGCGCGACTCGCAGAAGGGCATCATCATCGGACACCAGGGAGTAGCCCTCAAAAAGATGTCTACAGAGGCACGCAAGTCGCTCGAGAAGTTCTTTGGCAAGAGCGTGTATCTCCACACCTTCGTAAAGGTGGACAAGGATTGGCGCAGCTCGAAGAGAGAGTTGGACAACTTTGGGTATAACCCAGAGTAGAATTAGGAGTTTTGAGTTTTGAATTAGGAATTGTCGGCTACGCCGATGTTGAGTTTTGAGTTTTGAATTAGAAATTAGGAATTGTCGGCTACGCCGATTAGGAATTATTCAATTAGGAATTAAGAATTCGCAACTCAACAATTCATAATTCAAAACTCAATAATTCAAAATGCGCGAAGCGCACAATTCAAAACTCAAAACTCACAATTCAAAATTGCCAAAAGCAACAACTCAAAACTCAAAATTGCGGCAGCTTCGCTGTCGCATCCCCTGAATAGTAAAGAGGGGACACTCTCGCCAAGGCGGCGAGGGCCGGAGTTGGTCAGCTTCGGAAAATTTATTAACAAGGATGCAGAGACCACATCCAGTCCCGCCCGTTGATGGGAGGGAACAAATGACTTATTTAAACAAAACATGGCAAATTTAGTAGCAATAGTGGGACGCCCTAACGTGGGCAAGTCTACACTGTTCAACCGTCTGACCAAGACACGTCAGGCTATCGTAAGCGATACAGCCGGCACCACACGCGACCGCCAGTATGGCAAGTGCGAGTGGAACGGTCGCGAGTTCTCTGTTGTAGATACCGGTGGATGGGTTGTCAAGAGCGATGACATCTTCGAGGATGCCATCCGCAAGCAGGTAATCGTGGCAACAGAGGAGGCCGACCTCGTGCTTTTCCTCGTGGACGTGCAGACAGGCCTTACCGACTGGGATGAGGACGTGGCACAAATCTTGCGCCGCACAAAGCTCCCCGTTATCCTCGTGGCTAACAAGACCGACAACAACGACCAGATATACGATGCAGCCGAGTTCTACGCATTGGGCCTTGGCGAGCCTCAGTGTATATCATCGGCTACTGGTAGCGGTACAGGCGACTTGCTTGACCTTGTGCTCTCCAAGCTCAAGGCTGATGTAAAAGACGAGATAGAGGATGGTATCCCACGCTTTGCCGTTGTAGGTCGTCCTAACGCAGGCAAGAGCTCTATCATCAATGCCTTCATCGGTGAGGACCGCAACATCGTTACCGAGATAGCCGGCACAACCCGCGACTCTATCTATACACGCTTCGACAAGTTTGGTTTCGATTTCTACCTTGTCGACACCGCAGGTATTCGCCGTAAGAACAAGGTGTCAGAGGATTTGGAGTTCTACTCGGTTATGCGCTCAATCCGCGCCATTGAGAATTCGGATGTATGTATCCTTATGATTGACGCCACACGAGGCATCGAGGCACAGGATATGAACATCTTCCAGCTTATACAGCGCAACAACAAGTCGCTCGTAGTGGTTGTCAACAAGTGGGACCTCGTTGAGAACAAGGACCAGGCCGTAATAAAGACCTTCGAGAACGCTATACGTCAGCGTATGGCTCCGTTTGTCGACTTCCCGATAATCTTCGCATCGGCTCTTACCAAGCAGCGCATCTTCAAGGTGCTCGAGACAGCCAAGCAGGTTTATCTCAACCGCAAGGCACACGTCGGCACCTCTAAGCTCAATGAGGTTATGCTTCCTCTGATAGAGGCTTATCCGCCACCATCAACCAAGGGCAAGTACATCAAGATAAAGTACTGTGCCCAGATACCCGATACACGTGTGCCCAGTTTCGTGTTCTATGCCAACTTGCCCCAGTATGTCAAGGAGCCTTATAAGCGCTTCCTCGAGAACAAGATACGCGAGCGCTGGAATTTCTGCGGCACTCCCATCAATATTTTTGTGAGACAGAAGTAGCAATTTTCCAGGCTCCACAGTGTGTGGTGGCCTGGACTTTGCTTTTGTGGTACAGTATGAAAATGAACTGTAAACATGTTTTCCGTCAGCTCCGTGGAGCCTCACTCGTGTGGGTCAGCGTGCTGGCGATGGGCGCCTTGCTTTGTGCATCGTGCCGCCGCAAGGTGGACGAGCATGAAGCGGTGCGTGCTGCAACCCAGCATTATTTCGGCTTGCTCTTGTCGGGCGATACGAAGGGCTTTGTTTCGGGAATGGCCAATGGTGACGATATGCCCCCTCTCTACCGCCAGCAGATGGAGAATCTCGTGGCGCAATATGCCGCTTCCTTGGGTGAAAGAGGTGGTATGGTGAAGGCGGTAGCCACACATGACAGTATTATCGACAGTCTTGCTTACGTCTTCCTGGACGTTACCTTTGCCGACAGCACCACCGAGCGCATGAGGGTGCGTATGGTGCGCAAGGGCAAGGAATGGAAGATGATGTGATTGCCTCAATGTGCTTGTCAGCATCAGACTGTCGCTTGCGTGCCCAGACGTAAGCTTATAAGATAATTGTTTTAAGGATATACAAACAAGATGAAAAGACTTATTTTCGTTCTATGCTGTGCTCTGGCGGTCCTCACCGGATTGCATGCACAGCAGGCCCAGGGCCAGCAGATTCCCTTGGACCCCGCAGTCAAGACAGGCGTTCTGCCCAATGGCTTGACCTATTACATCCGTCACAACCAGTGGCCTGAGAAGCGTGCCGACTTCTACATAGCGCAGAAGGTGGGCTCCATGCAGGAGGAGGAAGACCAGCGTGGACTGGCTCACTTCCTCGAGCACATGTGCTTCAATGGCACCACACACTTCCCCGGTGACGCCCTCAAGCAGTATCTGGAGCGCATAGGAGTGAAGTTCGGCGAGAACCTCAATGCCTACACTTCCTTTGACGAGACGGTGTATAACATCAACAACGTCAATGTGGAAATTCCCGGAGCACTGGATTCCTGTCTGCTCATCCTGCATGACTGGAGTCACGACCTGCTTCTTGAGGACAAGGAAATAGACAAGGAGCGCGGTGTCATCAATGAGGAGTGGCGCATGCGCCGCAGTGCCATGATGCGTATGCAGGAGCGTGCTTTCCATAAGCTCTATGCCGGAAGCAAGTATGCAGACCGCATGCCCATCGGCACCATGGACATCGTGATGAACTTCCCCTACGATGCCCTT
>USCM01000090.1 GCA_900553155.1 uncultured Prevotella sp.
AGGGATAGACATCAAAGAGGTTGGCGTTCCGTCTTTCTTATGGCCGTAGTTAAGTTCGCTAAGATATGTAGCAAGGCCTCCTGCAGCATGTCCGGCAATATTAACCTCAAATCCCCAATGGGTTGGATTTTCCCCCGGAGTGTCTATAGCGCCAAAGTGAGCCTTGCCACAGTGTATAGTGTGATAGCCATTCTGTCTTAACAGGTCGACGAAAGAGGTTGCCACATAAGTGTTGGGAGTGCCCTCAACCTGCGATACACCGTTAATGTTCCAGTCGGGACAATTAACCACATCGCTTGGAAAGTCAACCGACTTGTCGCGTTCCAAGGTCCAGTTGGTAACTCTGTGTCGTGCATTGTTGGCACCCGTAATCAAGCTGCAACGTGACGGCGAACTAACGCTTGCCGCATAAGCTTGTGTAAACATCATACCTCTCTTGGCGAGTCGCTCCATATTTGGCGTTTCGTACACCTCGTTGTAGTGGGTCTTTTGAGTCCAGAAAGGCAGCGAAGTGTCCTGCCAACCCATATCATCCACAAGGAAGAAGATGATGTTAGGCCGTTTGTTTTGTTGTGCAGTGTTTTGTTGTGCACTGCCGTTAGCGGCATCAACGTTCGATGCCACTGCCATCATAGTGGCAAGACTTAAAATTGATTTGTTCATAGGTATATAGGCTTGTTTGTTTATTTTGTTTTTTCTGAGGTTACAGATGCAGCTGCTCGTTGCAATATTGCAGAACCGCAGGGCGGTGGGTTATGAATATCACGGTGCGACTGTTGTTGTCGAGAATATTGCGTAGCAGTCTACATTCGGTGTCGCCGTCAAGCGCCGATGTAGCCTCGTCGAACACCATAATCTGCTTATCGCGCAGCAATGCCCTTGCAATGGCAATGCGTTGAGCCTGTCCTTCCGACAATCCGCCTCCTTGTTCGCCGCATTTTGTAGAGAGTCCGTCGGGTAGTGCGAATACAAAGTCGGCACAACTCATTTGCAGAGCGTCCTTCATCTCCTCGTCAGTAGCCGAAGGTTTGCCCAGACGGAGGTTGTCGCGTATCGTTCCGCTCATAAGCGTGTTGCCTTGAGGCACATATACGAAGTTGCAGCGCAGTCGTGGCGACAGCGTATGTTCAATCTCGTTATTATATAATTTGATACATCCCTTGTTGGGTTTCATCAGAGCCAATAGCATACGCACAAGCGTAGTCTTTCCTGCACCAGTCTCGCCGAGTATTGCGGTGCACGAGCCAGGGCGGAAATCGAACGACAGGTTGGATATAACATCCCTTGTTCCGTCCTCGTATCTGTATGTAACGTTTTCGAGACGAATACCGCATGGAGCGCCAACGGCTATCGGTTCGCCTTGTTCCTCGAGAGGTTCGGCAGCCAATTCCATAAGACGTTCGGCAGCGGTGAACACGCTAACGAAAGCCGGAGCGAGCTTTGTAAGATTGCGAGCCGGACTCTGTATCTTGTTTACCAGTTGCAGGAAAGCCGTCATACCGCCGAATGTAAGCGTGCCAGCCGACATACGTAATGCCGCCCAAAGAAAAGCAATGAGATATCCCAGAGCAAATCCGAAGTTGATGATAAAGTTGGAGAAGATAGAGAACGATGTGCGTTTAACCACATTCTCCCTCAGTTTAGCCTGCGTGTCTTCAAGTCGTTGCACCATATCCTTGCAAGCTTCGAGCGTCTTTATAACCATACGGTGCTGTATTGTCTCCTGCATCACAGCCTGAACCCTACTGTCCGAGTTGCGCACGTCGCGTGTAAGGCGTCGCATCTGTCGCATATATATCTTGCTTACGGCAAGAAACAATGGAATGATAGCTACAAGTATAACAGCCAATGTCTTGTCCATTGCGAACAGACAGAAGAAGGCGCCGATGAACATCATCAGCACCGAGAGTGTGTTGGGGATAGTCTCGGTTAGGAAGGTAACAACGTTAGACACATCAATCTCGAGTCGGTTAAGAATATCTCCCGAGTGATGATGTGCTTTGCTGTGCCATTCCGACTGCATTATATGATCGAGCATCTGCTGCTGCATACGGTTCTGCGCGCGTATGCCGAGAATATTGCGTACCCAAACTCCTGCAATGTTAATAGCAAAATTGCCCAGGATTAGAGCAGCCATAATGCCCACAGCCCAGTAGATAGAGCCGGTGTCGGCACCCGAAGCCACATCGATGGCGTGCTTCACCGCCCACACCTGCGCCAAGCTCAGCACTACATCAGCCACGCCAATGAGAGCGTTGAGTACAGCTTGCAGTCGGTTTCCGCGCCAGGCATTCCACAGCCACGCAAGAATAGTGCGTGTAGGATATTTGGTCTTGGGTATTTTAAGGAGCGTGTTTAGCTTTATCATAATAAGGGTTAGTTTTTAGTTTAATGGCATAACAGTACGGAGCAAGGTTGTTGACTTATCTCTTGTCAGCTCCCCACATCATCTTGTCTCTAAGCGACGAGAAGTAGCGTCTGCCGTTAGGCTTTACTATTCGGGTTACGAAAGGAGCCTTGCTGATAGTAACCGTCGACCCCTCGTGCATGGTGTAACTTCTGCCGTCCACCGCCACGAGATAGTTGTGCGAGCGCGATTCCACCTCCAGAGTCACCGTCGAAGAGTCGCTTATCACGATAGGTCTGATGTTAAGGCTATGCGGAGCCACCGGAGTAAGGCACAGGGTGCGGGTTTGCGGCACGATGATAGGGCCTCCGTTAGACAGCGAATAGGCAGTAGAGCCAGTAGGTGTAGTAACAATCAGTCCGTCTGCTTGATAGTTTACGAGGAAGCTTCCGTCAATACTTGTGTGTATGCCAATCATCGAGGCGATGTCGCGCTTTAGCACGGCGATGTCGTTCAAGGCATAGTGGCATCCGTCGAAGTCGCCCCCGCTGGTAGATATCTGTATGGCTGTGTGCTCCTCTATGTTGTAGTTGCCTTCGAGCACAGCTTGCAGAGCCGACTCAACCTCTCCCGGCAGCACATCGGCAAGGAATCCGAGACGTCCCATATTGATGCCGATAAGCGGAATCGACTTGATGCCAACTCTCACAGCCGCCTTAAGGAAGGTGCCGTCGCCGCCCATAGATATCACGTAGTCGGCATTGAAGTCGTCGCCATCGAACGTGCCTACATTGCCGAGTTCTTGGTTTTGTTCGGCAGTGAGGAAGTCGTAGAAAGTGCGGTCGAATATGATGCTTGCCCCCTTGCTACGCAGGAAGTCGAGCACACGCATCAGCGATTGCGACTTGCGTGGCTGGAACGAATTGCCGAATATGGCGAATGTAAGATGCTTATTTGTCATTACAGATATGTCTATTGTTTATTATCTAATTACAAAAGTACTTAATTTATAGCATATTTGAAAAAAAATGAGTAAGTTTGCAATAGTTAAAACATTAAATAAGCAAACTTATGGCACGATTCTATTCTTTGAAGAAGAAAGACGAGGACAACGACAAGATAGCCGATCCGTTCAACGTCCTGCGTCCCAAGATTAAAGAAAAGGAGAAACCGACAATAAAAATACACGATATGGCAAAGGTATACGAATTTCTTGCCAACGGCTTCGAGGACATCGAGGCGTTGGGTCCGGTAGACGTATTGCGTCGCGGCGGACTGGATGTTAAGACTGTAAGTATCAGTGGCGACTTGATGGTTGCATCGGCTCATGGCGTTCAGGTTAAGGCAGATATGCTGTTTGAGGACGTCAACTTCGACGATGCCGACCTTCTGCTCATCCCAGGCGGTATGCCAGGCGCCAAGAATATCGACGAGCACGAGGGTGTGCACCGTGCATTGGTGGCGCATGCAGGCAAGGGCAAGTTGGTTGGTGCTATTTGTGCCGGACCGATGGTGTTGGGTCATCTCGGCTTGTTGCGTGGCAAGAAAGCCACATGCTATCCCGGCTTTGAGGGCGAACTCGATGGCGCCGAATACACCGCTGCCCCCTTCACCATTGACGGCAATGTCATTACAGGCAAGGGACCAGGTGCCACACTTGCCTATGCCTACGCATTGCTCGGCCAGTTTAAGGGCGAACGAGTGGTGGAGGAGATGAAGAAGGGAATGATGTATTATTAAATGTGTAATGCAGACGTAAGGCATTGGACATCAATTATTAACAACAAAATCCTTTGTGAGGTGGACTATATCATAATCGTTGCAGGTGGCAAGGGTCTGCGTATGGGCGGCGACCTTCCCAAGCAGTTCTTGCCTATTGCCGGCAAACCGGTGCTTATGCACACCATAGAACGTTTCTATAAGTACAACAACGAGCTTGGCATCATCCTTGTTCTGCCACGAGAGCAGCAAGATTATTGGCGCCAACTCTGTGCCAAGCACCATTTCGAAATCAATCATAAGGTAGTAGACGGAGGAGCCACACGTTTCCATTCGTCGCAGAATGGTGTTGCCGCCTTGCCGGACGATGTACAGGGCGTGGTTGGCATACACGCGCCCGTTTGTATCCGAAGAGACAATAGCCCGTTGCTTTGAGGCTGCCCGCAAGCACGGAGCTGCCCTCCCCGTATTGCCCGTTGTCGATACCCTTCGACGTGTAACCGATGACGGAGGCTACAATGTACAGCGCAACGACTACCGCACGGTGCAGACTCCGCAAGCATTTGATATACAGTTGCTTAAGCAGGCTTTCCGTCAGCCTTACAGCGATGCCTTTACCGACGACGCTTCTGTAGTGGAGGCAATGGGACATAAGGTAACTATGGTGGACGGCAATCGTGAGAACATCAAGCTTACAACGCCATTCGACTTGCTTCTTGCTGATTGTATCAGCAAGAAGAGTTAGAAATTACGAATTAGGAATTAGGAATTGTCGGCTGCGCCGATTAGGAATTATTCAATTACGAATTCGCAACTCAACATTCAAAATTCAAAACTCCCAAACTTGGACATTCTCTCTCAAGACATAATGTATCTGCCCGGCGTTGGACCGCAGCGCAAGGAGATATTCAACCGCGAGCTTAACGTGCGAACATGGGGCGATTTGCTCGAGTACTATCCATATAAATATGTGGATAGAAGCCGTATATATGCCATACACGAGCTTACGAGCGACATGCCCTTTGTGCAGATACGCGGCAAGATATTGTCGTTTGAGGAGTTTGAGATGTCGGCACGCAAGAAGCGTGTCGTTGCCCACTTTACCGACGGACGCGGTGTTGTAGACCTTGTGTGGTTCTCCGGGGCGCAGTATGTGTACAAAACGTATAAGGTGAACGAGGACTACATAGTCTTTGGACGTCCCACGGTGTATGGCGGACGCTTCCAGTTCTCGCATCCAGAGATAGACCGTGCTTCCGAACTTAAGCTCTCCGAGATGGGCATGCAGCCATACTATACCACCACCGAGCTGATGAAGAAGCGCGGACTGACATCGCGCTCGCTCGAAAAGGTGGTTAAGGCAATGCTTCAGAAGATAACCACACCACTTGCCGAGACCCTTCCCGATTTTATAACACGTCGCCTGCATCTTATGTCGCGCGACGCCGCCATGCGTTGTGTGCACTATCCCAAGAACGCTGTAGAGATGAAACAGGCACGCGAGCGCCTAAAGTTTGAGGAGCTGTTCTACGTCCAGCTCAACATCCTGCGCTATGCCAGCGACCACCGCCGCAAGTATCGTGGCTACATATTCAATAGGGTAGGCGCCGACTTCAACCGCTTTTATACAGACAATCTAAAGTTCGAGCTTACCGGAGCGCAGAAGCGTGTGATGCACGAGATACGCAACGACATGTGCTCGGGCCGACAGATGAACCGCCTGCTGCAAGGCGATGTAGGCTCGGGCAAGACTCTCGTGGCACTTATGACAATGCTCATAGCCCTTGGCAACGGTTTCCAAGCTTGCATAATGGCCCCCACGGAGATACTTGCCGAGCAGCATCTCGACACCATACAAGAGTTTCTTAAGGGCATGGACATACGTGTAGAGCTGCTAACGGGTGTGGTGAAGGGCAAGCGCCGCCGCGAGGTACTCGAAGGATTGCTCTCCGGCGACGTCAAGATACTTGTCGGCACACACGCCATACTTGAGGATGCTGTTCAGTTTCAGCGTCTTGGCATAGCCGTTATCGACGAGCAGCACCGCTTTGGTGTTGCCCAGCGCGCACGTCTATGGGCTAAGAGCGAGAACCCTCCACACATCCTTGTTATGACCGCAACCCCCATACCGCGCACCCTTGCCATGACCATATACGGCGACCTCGACGTCAGTGTGATAGACGAGTTGCCGCCCGGACGCAAGCCCGTGCAGACCATACACCGCTACGACAACCAGATGACGACGCTCTACAACGGCATACGCCAGCAGATACATCTTGGCCGCCAGGTGTACGTGGTCTACCCCCTCATAACCGAGAGCGAGAAGAGCGACCTCAAGAATCTTGAGGAGGGATATGCCGCCCTGTGCGACATCTTCCCCGAATTTCGTATCAGTAGGGTACACGGCAAGATGAAGCCAGCCGAGAAGGATGCCGAGATGCAGAAGTTTGTAAGCGGCGAGACACAGATACTCGTGGCTACAACCGTTATCGAGGTAGGCGTCAACGTGCCCAACGCATCGGTTATGGTGATACTCGATGCCCAGCGCTTCGGTCTGTCGCAGCTCCACCAGTTGCGAGGACGCGTAGGCCGTGGAGCCGACCAAAGCTACTGCATACTTGTAACCACCTACAAGCTGTCTGACATAACACGCAAGCGCATCGACATAATGTGCGACACCAACGACGGATTCCGCATAGCCGAAGCCGACCTCAAGCTGCGAGGTCCCGGCGACCTTGAGGGCACCCAGCAGAGCGGCATAGCCTTCGACCTGAAGATAGCCGACATTGCACGCGACGGACAGCTTGTCGCGCTTGCTCGAGAGGAGGCTCAAAAGATAATAGAAGCTGACCCTACATGCACCTCCGACGAGTATGCCATGCTGTGGAGACGCCTGCGAGAGTTGCGTGATACCAACATAAATTGGGCTGCAATATCCTAACGTTAAAAACGCTAATTCATTAAGAATGAACTCGTTTAATTGTTAAATCTATTACAAAAACTGTTAATATGGCATAGCTGATACAATAATGTGCAATATTTTTATTACCTTTGCAGCGCAATTACAAAAATGCTATCCTTGCATTACAAAAATGATGTTGAACTTTAGTTTCTTGTTCAACGACCACCTTTTGAAGGAATGATATACTCGTTCCAATCTATAAAAAAGAGTCTAACAAAATGAATTTGAAGAAAAAGATTAAAACATTAGCAATATCTCTCATGTTGGCTGTTGTGGCAGTGCCCGCAC
>USCM01000091.1 GCA_900553155.1 uncultured Prevotella sp.
TATATGCGGGGTTTTATTTGTTTTTGTCAAAGCCCTGCCATATACTCATATAATCCTCCCTGATAACCTCCAGTTCACATTACTCCAAAATACTGCAAAAAACTTAAACAATAGGCAGCGATATACCCTGAATCTTTTGGTAGATGTCGAGGGCAAAGACATCGGTCATGCCAGAGATAAAGTCGATAACCGCCATGATGCGGGTCTGGAAGTCGTCGCTATTGATGTCGTACTGGTTGCTGAACCTCTTGCGCAGCTGCTCCGAGTGGAACTTCTCAGGATTGACGGCTGCCTCGGTAAGCGTCTCCATCAGCGTCTCCATAATCTTATAACCCGACAACTCCACGTCGAGCACCGGCTTCGAGTTGTATATACGCTCAAAGCTTACGCTGGTGCAATGCTTGTAGGCATCGCGCACAAGCGGCGAGACGTGGTCGATAAGCGCCCCGACAAACTTGCCGTCGAGTATATCCTGCTCGTTAGCCACGAACGTGCGGGCACACTCGCTCTCAAGCAAGCCGATGGCGCAGGCTCGCAGATACACCACCTTCTCGTTGTTGTCGGTTATGCCCTCGTCGTTTATGCGCTGCAGAATCTTCTGTTGCTGAGTCTCGTCAAAGAAGCCGAGCAGCAACCGCATTGTCTCGTCGAACGAAAGGATGCGCAGCTTGTGTGCATCCTCGATGTCCATAATCTCGTAGCAGATGTCATCGGCAGCCTCTACAAGGTACACCAAGGGATGACGGGCATAACGCAGCGGCTCGCCCTCAGCCGAAAGACGAATCATACCCAATTCGTCTGCAATGCGACGGAAGTACTCCTCCTCGAATCCGAAGAACCCAAACTTGCCCTTCTTGCCTGCACATAGGCTCGAGTGTGGATACTTTACGATAGACGCCAAGGTAGAGTAGGTCATCACGAAGCCACCCTCGCGTCTGCCGTGAAAGCGGTGTGTAAGCAGTCGGAAGGTATTGGCGTTGCCCTCAAAGTGGGTCAGGTCGTTCCAGAACTCATTGCTTATGCGCTCCTGCAAAGCCCTTCCGCCACCTTCGCGAAAGTAGGCCTGTATAGCCTTCTCGCCCGAATGGCCGAAAGGCGGATTGCCCATATCATGAGCCAGACACGCCGTGCTTACGATAGTGCCAATCTCCTCGAACAAGGTGCCGCAGAGTTCGGGATGCCGTTGCTTCAATATGCGCGCCACATCGTTGCCAAGCGACATGCCCACACTTGCCACCTCAAGCGAGTGTGTCAGTCGGTTGTGCACGAAGATGCTGCCCGGCAGCGGAAACACCTGCGTCTTGTTCTGCATCCGTCGGAAAGGAGCCGAGAAGATAAGGCGGTCGTAGTCGCGCTTAAATTCGGAACGGTCGTCGTGTCGCTCGGGATGTCGCACTTCCTGCCCCAAGCGTTTGTTGGATATGAGTTGTTGCCAGTTCATAGTGTATTACGAAGCGGCGCTTATGCCGCATTGTATATGCAAAGGTACAAAAGTTGGATAATAGAAACTAAAATTAAGCCACAATTATCCGTTATATCATTAATAATAAGTACTTTTGCAAGATAAAAAGAAACAAAATAATAATGGTTAAGATAAAGATAGTGAATCGTGGCTCACAGCAGCTCCCTGCCTACGCCACTCCCGAAAGCGCCGGAATGGACCTCCGTGCCAATGTTGCCGAACCCGTTGTATTGCGTCCTTTGGAGCGTCGCATCATCCCCACAGGTCTATACATGGCGCTTCCTCCGGGCTACGAGGCACAGGTGCGTCCGCGCTCTGGGCTCGCCTTTAAGCATGGCGTAACCGTACTCAATTCACCCGGAACAATCGACTCCGACTACCGTGGCGAACTTGGTGTGCTGCTTGTAAACCTCTCCAACGAAGACTTCACCATCCAGGCAGGCGAGCGTATAGCCCAGATGGTTATAGCCCGACACGAGCAAGGCGAGTTTGTGGAGGTAGAAGAGCTTGACGACACCGAACGCGGAGCCGGCGGATACGGACATACTGGAGTGAAGTGAAAAATGAAACAAATGAAGATACATAAAAGTCCAATGCTGTTGTTGGTGCTGCTTGCCATCGTCCCGGCACTTGCCTCGGCGCTTACAAGCGGCATCAATCCTGTGCGACGCACGGCACCAAAGGCAGACACAATGACCATATCTGCCGACTCGCTGCTCGCATCAACCCCTTTATTCGACCGCCTCTTTCTCGATGCCGTAGGCTATCAGCTTGCCGGCAACGACTCGGCTGCCATGGCAAAATACGACTCGTGCATCGCCCTCAACCCCAATGCTGCCGAGCCTTACTACCGCCGTGCGCTGCATTATGCCGACACAGGCAACGACTCGCTTGCCGCCTTCAATCTTGAGCGTGCCGCCCAGCTGCAGCCAGGCAACGACACCTACCAGGAGAATGTGGCAGAGACATACATCAAGCGACGCGACTTCGACCGAGCAATAAAGGCATACGAGAGTCTGTACAAGCACCACCGCGACCGCAGCGACGTGCTCGACATCCTCGTTCGACTGTACGGAGTAAAGAAGGATTATACCAATATGCTCGCCACCATAGAGCGTATGGAGCAAATCGACGGCGAAAGCGACGAGATGACCTTTCTCAAGATGAACATCTACGAGCAGCGCAAGGACACCAAGAACGCCTACCGCATGCTCAAGAAGCTCAACGACGAGCATCCCAACGAGCCCAACTACAAGGTGATGATGGGCAACTGGCTGATGAACCACGACCGCAAGGCAGAGGCTTTCGACCTCTTCAAGAGTGCCTTGAAGGACGATACGCAGAACGAGTTTGCCCTTAGCTCGCTTTACGACTACTATCGTTCGGCTGGCGACAACGACTCTGCCGACCATCTGCGCGACGAGATTCTCTTCAGCACCAAGACAGAGATAAAGACCAAGACAGCCATGCTGCAGCAAGCCATACGCGAGGCCGAGAAGCAGGGTGGCGACAGCTTGCCCGTACTCTCGCTCTTCGACCGCACCATTGAGGCCTCGCCAAAGGCGGTAGACATAATTAATATGAAGGCCGTGTATATGAAGCTGAAGGAGATGCCGGCCGATTCGGTCAACGCAACGTTTGCCCGTGCGCTTGCCATTGAGCCTGAGAATGCCACCGCCCGAATGAACATCATACAGAACATCTGGACCAAGAACAACTGGGAGGAGATAATAAAGCTCAGCAAGGAGGGTACCCAGTACAACCCCGAGGAGATGGCTTTCTACTACTTCCTCGGCATGGCATACTTCCAGTCCAACCGCGACGACGACGCTCTCGACGCCTTCAAGCGTGGTGTGGGAGAGATAAACGACAAGAGCGACCCCGATATCGTGAGCGACTTCTACGCCTTGATGGGCGACATCCTGTACAAGAAGAACAAGCCAGAGGAGGCTTTTGCCGCCTACGACTCGTGTCTGCAATGGAAGGACGACAACGTTGTGGCACTCAACAACTATGCCTACTACCTCTCCGAGCAGAACCGCGACCTCAAGAAGGCCGAACAGATGAGCCTTAAGACGGTGGAGGCAGAGCCTACCAACTCTACCTACCTCGACACCTATGCCTGGATACTGTTCCTGCAAGACCGTTGCGACGAGGCCAAGGCATACATCGACCGGGCACTCGGCAGCGACTCCGATTCCATACAAACCGCGTCTGCCGTAGTGATAGAGCACGCCGGAGATATATACTGCAAGTGCGGCGATATAAACCGAGCCACAGAGCTTTGGCAGAAAGCCATAGACGCCGGAGGCGACAAGGCTGCACTCGAAAGAAAAATAAAGAAATACAAGAAGCAATGAAAAAATTACTGTCTATAATCGTCATCGCCGTGCTGTTGGCATCGTGTGCCAGCAAGAAGGCTGCTACAGGCGATTCAAGTACATCATCAACATCTATTACAAAGACTCAGAAGAGCGAGCAGATAGAGTTCTTGCACCGTATATGCAACAACCACCAGTCGGCCGCCAACATCGTGGCTGCAGCCGACTTTAGGCTTACGGGCAAGGGCAAGGACATAAGCTGCGACGGCAAGTTGTCTATGCGCCGCGACGCAATAATACGCTTGCAGCTGCTTCTGCCCATTATACGTACAGAGATAGCACGCATCGACTTCACCCCCGAGTATGTGCTGCTCGTCGACCGCTACCACAAGGAGTACATCAAGGCGTCCTACAAGGAGATAAGTTTCCTTGCCGACAACGGCATCTCGTTCTACTCGTTGCAGTCGCTCTTCTGGAACGAGCTGTTCCTCCCGGGACAGAAGAGTCTTGCCGACAATCAGCTCAAGCGGTTCGATTGCGACATAGCATCGCTTGGAGCCACAGTGCCGGTAAGCTTCAAGAACGGAGCAATCGACTACCAATGGACAGCCAACCGCGCCACAGCTCTTATAGAGAAGGTCATAGTGTCGTACAAGAGTCAGCAGTACGGCACATCGTCGTTGACGTGGAACTATGCCAACTTCAAGACCCTCTCGGGCAAGTCGTTCCCCCTTACACAGCAGTTTGCCGTGCAAGCCAATATGGGCGGCAAGACACAGTCGGCACAACTAAGCATAAAGATGTCGTCGCTTAAGACCACTGCCGACTGGGACATAGAGACCAAACTGTCGTCTAAGTATAAGAAGATAGAAGCACAGGATATCTTGAAGAAGCTTCTCTCCATTCAGTAAGCCCGGCTTATGCCCAGCACAATAAACAAGCAACAATTATGAAGAAATACTTAATTGGCCTCTTGGCTGCCGTAATATGTATACTGCCTCTTGCCCAAACAGAGGCGGCAGACATGGCGCAAGCCAAGAAGACTACGCAAGTGAAGAAATCTTCTGCTCAACGTAAGCATACCTCGAGAAAGCCGGCGGCAAAGAAAAAGGTTGCAAGGAAGCCTGCCGCACGAACCTCGAAGAAGGGAGCAAGAAGGTCGTCAAAGCCCGACTACACTACAGCCGAGATTCGCGGACTGCAGTCGAAGCGCTCTGCTAT
Organism: uncultured Prevotella sp.; assembly: GCA_900553155.1. Taxonomy (GTDB): domain Bacteria; phylum Bacteroidota; class Bacteroidia; order Bacteroidales; family Bacteroidaceae; genus Prevotella. Next base: position 5,005 of record USCM01000091.1, read on the forward strand.
GCAGAAGGAGATAAAGAAGCAGGAGGCAGCGCTGCGTGCCAACCAAGCCGACGTTAAGAAACGCCTTGGCGACCTTATGGTTCTCAACAGCGAGATAGACAAGCATCAGAAGAACATCGACGGCATACAGAAGGACATCAACCATATCGACGGCAACATAGGCATACTCAACGCCCAGCTATCTACATTGCAGCAACAGCTGCAGGACCGCAAGGCAAAGTATGTAAAGTCGATGCGTTACATCAACCGCCGCCATTCGCTGCAAGACAAGCTGATGTTTATCTTCTCTGCCAAGAACTTCGCCCAGATGTACCGTCGTATGCGCTTTGTGCGCGAGTATGCCTCTTGGCAGAAGGCACAGGGCGAGATGGTAAAGTCCAAGCAAGCCCAGGTAAACGAGAAGCACCAGCAACTGCAGCAGGTCAAGGGTCAGAAGAGCAACATGCTGTACAAGGGACAGCAGGAGCGCAAGGCTCTTGAGGGCAAGCAGCAAGAGCAGCAAGTAATGGTGTCGTCGCTGCAGAAACAGCAGAAAACCATACAGAAGGTCATAGCCCAGCAGCGCAAGGACGCCAGTGCCATAAACGCACAGATCGACCGCCTCATTGCCGTTGAGGTTGAGAAGGCGCGCATACGTGCCGCCGAGGAGGCCAAGCGCAGGGCTGCCGCCGAAGCGGCTGCAAGAAAACGCCGTGAGGAAGAGTTGGCCAGACGTAGAGCCGAGGCGGAAAGAGCACGCATAGAGAACGAGCGCCGCCTACGTGAGGCTCGCGAGGCAGAGGCCCGTGCCAAGGCTGCCGCACGCGAGGCACAGGAGCGCGAAGCCGCAGCACGTGCCGAGGCACAGCGCCAGAAGGATGCCGAAGCCAAGAAGAAGGCACAGGCAGCAGCCCAGGCTGCCGCCGCCGAAGCTGCCGAACAGAAGGCTGTGGCAGAGCAGAAGGCACGCGAGGCAGAGGCTCAGCGTATGGCAGTGGAGCGCAAGGCAAAGGCCGACGAGCGACGCTCGTCAAAGGAGATAGCCGAGGCTAAGAAGAGTGTAGAGGAGAGTAGATCCATGTCGTCGGTCGACCGTATGATGTCGGGAGGCTTCGAGGCCAACAAGGGACGTCTGCCTATGCCTATCACGGGCAGCGCGCGCATCGTGAGCCACTATGGTCAGAACTCAGTTGCCGGATTGTCTGGCGTAACCATCGACAACAAGGGCATCAACATCATGGGTCAGTCGGGTTGTCAAGCCCGTGCCATATACGATGGCGAGGTTAGTGCCGTGTTCGGTTATGGAGGCTCGTTTGTGGTTATGGTGCGCCACGGTGTATACATCTCGGTATACTGCAACCTTCGTTCGGTCAATGTTCATCGTGGTCAGAAGGTAAGCACCCGCCAGTCGCTTGGTGCCGTTGCGTCCGACAATATACTGCAGTTCCAGCTGCGCAAGCTGCAGAACCGCCTTAACCCCGAGGCATGGATTGGGCGATAATGTCCCCTCCATATCTTGTGGTTTATGTGAAAACTATAGCCTATTCGTTAGAAAAAGTGTACACTTCTCTGCGTTATTCGTTAGAAAAAGTGTGCACTTTTCTTTGTTATTCGTTAGAAAAAGTGTATCTTTACGACGTTTATTCATCAATAAAAGTGTAGACAATGCAAAGATATATATACGACGACTTGTTGAAGTGGAAGCAAAAGGAAGGTCGTAAGCCATTGATTATCAACGGTGCGCGACAGGTAGGGAAAACCTATATACTGCGTGAGTTTGGTGAGAAAGAATATGCCAAGCTTGCCTACTTCAGCTTAGACCGAGACTTGAAGGCGGTTGAGGTGTTCGAAAAAGGAGGCAACATGGCAGATATCCTGATGTCTTTGTCGGCAATAAGCGAAGTCGACATCACCCCCAACGACACCCTTGTGGTGCTCGACGAGATACAAGACTGCCCCAAAGCCTTGGAATCTCTCAAGTTCTTCTGTGAGGATGCGCCCAGTGTACACGTTGTTGTGGCTGGCTCGTTGCTCGGCCTGTCCTTGCACAATGGTGTGTCTTATCCTGTAGGAAAGGTGGAGGAACTGCGCCTTTATCCAATGAACTTCATCGAGTTTTTGAACGCAATTGGTAAGACACAGTTGGTAAAAGTGCTCGAAGGTGCCAACTGGACCGTGATAAATATGCTCGCGTCGGAACTCATAAGTTTGCTTCGACAGTATTATTATGTCGGCGGAATGCCGGCAGCTGTATTGGCACACGTCGAGAAGAGAGGCTT
>USCM01000092.1 GCA_900553155.1 uncultured Prevotella sp.
TTAAAAGTATAAGGATTTCCATCTATATAAACACGGTAAAAGAGTTTATCCGGGTTGAGTTCATTGCCGTCAACGTCCTTATGAGGCATAACAAAAGTAAACTGATTGCCCAATGTCTCACTTGCCACATATTTCAGAGCATAAGGACTTGCAGGGACTGCAGGTACATCACCGGCATACTTTACAAGCTTAACATCAGAAGCAACATTAAAGTTGCTTTCATCAAACATATATTTAGTGCACAACACACCATCCTTCAATGTCATATTGCCTGCACTTGATATGGTAAAGGTGAAGGATTCCTTTGCACCATACATCACACCATCAGCTCCAGTAAGTTTGAGCCAATAAGTGCTGTTTCCAGCTAAAGCTTGGTCGGAAGCAAAAACAGCTTCGTTACCCTTGACCACACCCTTGGCGTAATCGCTACGCGAGTCGAATGACAATCCATTGATGTATATATCATCGCCATTGCGAGCCACGTCAACCACCTTGCGTTCTTCACCATTGCGCCATCCGTCTGTAAACGAAAGGATGTATTGCTCATGGGTTGCACTCTCCGGCACAACTACTGGTTGCATTGAAACCTCACGAAACGACTGCTTATGTCCATAGGCACTTGTCAACGATATGTTCTTCTCTGACGTATAAAACCAAAGTCCCCAATACACGTCGGTAGAACCCTCCATCGTCCATGCACCATTCTTCTTAACAAGGTTCACGCTCTCAAGCAGCACTGGATTGCTGTTATCATCTATTGTAAACGGGAAAAGATAAAGTTGATTATTATCAGAATCTCCTACATACTGTCCTGCCTGAATAGTTATTTTATTATTTTTTAGTTCACCTTTAGCCCAACCGGTCTGCTTACCCATAAAAAAGTCCTTAATCCATACGGTATGACCATCATCGCCAAAAACGAACTTGTTTTTCAAGTCGTACTCATCATAATCAGGCATAAGTTTGTTTACATACATATATAGACTCAAAGCATAGTCTTTATATGTACCTTGCGGATTTGTTACAAGAGCGTTAGCTCGTCTTTGGGGAACATTCTTAACTACCCCTTTTATCGACACATCTGTCGTTTCCGGCTTTTGTAACATCTGCCTTTGCAGAACCTGTGCGTTTGTAAAGCCTGGCATAACAAGAGTCATTGCGGAGGCCAACAATGTTCTAAGTAAATTTAGGTCCATATGTTATAATTATTAGTAACACTTAATCATTCATATTAACAACAACGGCAATTATATGCATACCACCATATATTGTTTTTGCAAAAGTATACAAAATAAATTAATCAAGCAACAAAAAACAACAAATTGTTAATGATATATGCATTTTATTTACATATCATCCTTAAAACGACTTATTTTAATATACAGTTTCTTAATAACACATTCTAACTACACCCTCACTTTATCGCCCTTATTTATCGTATAATTCGACTTTTTTATGTAAGTTTGCAAAGTAGAACAAGTCCTATCTGTTGTATAGGATTATACAAGCAAGTATAGACAATCAAACAAACACCACGTTTATAAAATCAACAACGATGAGACGACTCTTTTTAGCAACACTCCTCGCTTCTTGCGGAATGGCGGCTATCCAGCCATATCGCCAGACGGAAAGACAGTGGCTTTTGCCTATCGTGGCGACATCTTCACGGTGCCCGTTGAGGGCGGAACAGCCAAGCAGATTACATCCAACGCTGCGTTCGACTCGCACCCCGTATGGAGCCCGGACAGCCGACACCTCGCCTTTGCATCCAACCGAGAGGGCAGTATGGACATCTGGCTTATGGATGCCAACGGGGGTGTGCCACGCCGACTTACAACCAACAGCGGCAACGAGCAGCCTCTGCGCTGGCTCAACGACAAGACGGTGATGTACAAGGCGGATGTCATGCCTACCGCCGAGTCGATAGTGTATAGCGGCTCGTTTGCACAAGTATACACCGTAGGTATAGAGGGCGGACGCCCAAAACTGTTCTCGGAGATAACGATGGACGCACTCGACGTCAACGCCCAGGGCGACGTGCTGTATATGAACTACAAGGGCTATGAGGACCAGTGGCGCAAGCATCACCGCTCGCCAATAACTCGCGATATCTGGCTTAAGAGCGGCGACAAGTTTAAGCAGCTCACTACCTTCAACGGCGAAAACCGCGACCCGATATGGGCTGCCGACGGCAAGTCGTTCTACTATCTTAGCGAGCTCGACGGCACCTTCAATGTATACCACCGCACGCTCGACGGCAAGGACACGCAGATAACCCGACACGCAAAGAATCCGGTGCGTTTCCTGTCGGCTGCCTCTAACGGTATGCTGTGCTACGGATACGACGGCGAGATATACACCGTGCGCGAGGGCGAACAGCCTAAGAAACTGAGCGTACGCATCACTGCCGACAACGAGGGCAAGCACATTATCAGGCAGATACAGAAGACTGGCGCCACCAACATCAAGCTGTCGCCCAACGGCAAGGAGATTGCCTTTGTTCTGCACGGCGACGTATACGTTACCAACATCGAGTACCGCACAACCAAGCAGATAACCGACACCCCAGAGCAGGAGCGCAACATCGACTTTGCTCCCGACGGACGCACCATTACATACGACTCTGAGCGCAACGGTTTGTGGCAAATATACACTACGTCCATCAAGAACAAGGACGAGAAGCAGTTTGCCTATGCAACGGAGCTGGTGGAGCAACGTCTAACCCAAACAGACAGCACCGCGCTCTGCCCGCAATACAGCCCCGACGGCAAGGAGATAGCCTTCTGGGAGAACCGCAGCGCGCTGCGCGTGCTCAACATCAAGAGCGGCAAGGTGCGCACGGTGATGGACGGCAAGTACCTCTTCTCTTACAGCGACGGCGACATCGACTTCTCGTGGAGCCCCGACAGCAAGTGGCTGCTTGCCTCGTACATGGGCAACGGCGGCTGGAACAGCAACGACATTGCCTTGGTAGACGCATCGGGCAACGGCAAGATACACAACCTTACCAACAGCGGCTATAGCGACATCAACGCACGCTGGGTGCTCGACGGCAAAGCTATGCTCTTCAGTAGCGACCGTGCCGGATACCGCAGTCATGGCAGTTGGGGTGCCGAGTACGACGCCTACATCATGTTCTTCGACCTTGACGCTATGGAGAAGTTCCAAATGTCGAAGGAGGAACGACAGCTTGCCAAGGACAATATGACGAAGAAGGAAAAGAAGGAGGAAGAGAAAAAGGAAAAGGAGGAGAAAAAGAACGAAGACACTCCGAAGCCTGTAGAGGTGGAACCTTTAGAGCTTGACCTTGCCAACTGCCGCGACCGCATAATACGACTGACCGTAAACTCGTCCAACCTCGGCGACGCCATACTCGACAAGGAAGGCGAGAACCTCTACTACAAGGCTGCGTTTGAGGGTGGCTACGACCTGTGGCGACACAACCTCTTGGAGAGTCGCACCGAGATTGTGAGCAAGAATGTGGGTAGTGGCTCCATGACCTTCGACAAGGACTACAAGAACCTCTACTTCCTAAGCGGCGGCAACATCAAGAAGTTTGACACAGCCGGACGCTCTATGAAGAATGTCGACTTTGAGGCTACATTCAACTATAAGCCTTACGATGAGCGCGCCTATATGTTCGACCATGTGTACCGACAGATTAAGGACAAGTTCTACGTAGCCAATCTGCACGGTGTCGACTGGGACGGATACCGCAAGACCTACGAGCGCTTCCTGCCGTATATCAACAACAACTACGACTTCCAGGAGATGCTGAGCGAGATGCTCGGCGAGCTTAACGCATCGCACACCGGCGCAAGATACTATGGCAGCGTGGCTTCGCTTCCCACTGCCTACCTCGGCCTGTTCTACGACGAGAGCTACGACGGCGACGGACTGAAGGTTAAGGAGGTTGTGAACAACGGCCCATGCTCGGTAAAGAACACCGACATCAAGCCCGGCAGCATTATCCAGAAGATTGACGGCATAGACATTACAGCCGGCATGGACTACTTTCCGCTGCTCGAAGGCAAGATAGGCAAGCCCATCCGTCTCAGCGTTAGCAAGGCAAAGGGCGGCAAGACATTCGACGTTGTGGTTAAGGGTGTATCAAGAGGCACCCTTATCGACCTGCTGTACAAGCGTTGGGTGGAGCGCAACCGCAAGCTTGTGGACAGCCTGTCCAACGGACGCTTGGCATACGTGCACGTAAGGGCGATGAACAGCAAGAGCTTCCGCGATGTATACAGCGAACTGCTTAGCGAGCGCAACCGCAACCGCGAGGCTGTGATTGTGGACGAACGCCACAACGGAGGCGGATGGCTGCACGACGACCTGTGCACCCTGCTCAACGGCAAGGAGTATCAGCACTTTGTGCCACAGGGCAAGTATATGGGCCGCGACCCGTTCAACAAGTGGACCAAGCCGTCGTGCGTGCTTATCTGCGAGGACGACTACAGCAACGGACATGGTTTCCCGATGGTGTACAAGACACTCGGCATAGGCAAGCTTATCGGCACACCGGTGGCTGGAACAATGACTGCCGTGTGGTGGGAGAAGATGATAGACCAGTCGATGGTGTACGGCATTCCGCAGGTGGGCTGCCGAACTCTTGACGGCATATACGGCGAGAACACTCAGCTCAACCCCGACATCGTGGTATACAACACACCCGAGGACTATATCACCGGCAACGACCGACAGCTTAAGAAGGCTGTGGAGGAGATGCTGAAAGAGGCCGACAAGAACAAGTAAAAAACCGAATCTACTAACAATAAACAACATTACATAAGATGAACAAACTGACAATAGGAATTATCTCCGCACTTGCTTTGGCTGGCTCCATGCCTGCCAAAGCACAGTTTAAGATTGTAAACCCGGTGCCACAGAATATCCAAAGCACCGGATTTGCACAGTTGCCACAAAGCTTTAATATAAAGACAAGCAACAATCGGGACAACTCGTTTGCCATTGCCACATTGAAGAACGGCATCAAGACGGAACCTAACGCCAAGTACACCATAACCCTCGGCATAAAGGGCGACAAGTGTGTAAAGGCATACGCCAAGCATCTGCCCAAGAAGGCAGAGGCCTACTGGCTGAGCATTGGCGACAAGGGAGCCGTAATAGTAGGCTACGACGAGGAGGGACTCTTCTACGGCATACAGACCTTCCTTGGCTCTATAGCCAAAGGCAAGCTTGAGACCGGCACCGTAACCGACTGGCCCGACGTCGACTTCCGTGGCACAGTGGAGGGATTCTACGGCACACCGTGGAGCCATAAGGCTCGTCTAAGCCAAATAGAGTTCTATGGACACAACAAGATGAACACCTACATCTACGGACCGAAGGACGACCCCTATCACCGCGACCAGTGGCGCAAGCCCTACCCTACCGAGGAAGCCAACCGCATAAAGGAGCTTAACGAGGTGGCTAAGAAGAACGGCGTAAACTTCTACTGGGCCATCCACCCGGGCGTGGACATCAAGTGGAACAACGAAGACCGCGACAACCTTATACACAAACTCGAGATGATGTACGCTCTCGGCATACGTTCGTTTGCCGTCTTCTTTGACGACATCTGGGGCGAGGGAGCCAAGGCAGACAAGCAAGGCGAACTGTTGAACTATGTGGACGACAACTTCATCAACCGCCATAAGGATATCTCGCCTCTCATTATGTGTCCTACCGAATACAACAAAGCTTGGGCTAACGACGAGAAGGGATACCTGCGCACTCTCGGCACAAAGATGAACAAGGACATACGCATAATGTGGACGGGCAACACGGTGGTGCATTGCATTGACAAGGAGTCGATGCAGTGGATCAACAGCCGCATAGACCGCAAGGCTTACGTCTGGTGGAACTTCCCCGTGAGCGACTTCGTTAGAGACCACGTTCTGCTTGGTCCTGCCTACGGCAACGGCAAGGACATTGCTGGCGACGTGTCGGGATTTGTGTCTAACCCTATGGAACATGCAGAGGCTTCTAAGATCTCGCTCTACGGCATTGCCGACTATACTTGGAACATGAAGGCTTACAACGCCGAGACCGACTGGCTTAAGGGCATCGAGGACCTACTGCCCGGCAATGCCGAGGCTCTGCGCACATTCGCCCTGTACAACAAGGACCTTGGACAGAACGGACACGGATTCCGCCGCGAGGAGGGCGAGGAGCTTAAGGATATAGCTGCAGCAGCCGTCAAGGGCGACCGCAAGGCTATTGAGGAGATTAACACCAAATGCCTGCAACTGAAGAACGCTTGCGACCTGCTGCTTGCCGACAAGACCAACAAGGAGCTTATACGCGAGCTACGTCCGTGGTTGCTGCAAGCCAAGAATCTTGCCGACTATGGCACAACGGTTGTTATGATGAACCAGGGCAATGCCAATATCAGCTTCAACAACCTCTACCAGCAAGCCACATCTATACAGGAGCAGATGTTTGAGCTTGAGAACTCGGCTGTACGCCACGCCTTGCAACCAGGCATCAAGGTTGGCACTAAGGTTATGCTGCCTACACTGCAAAAGCTCTTCAGCCTTGCTGTGGACAACTACAACAAGCAGAACGGCACCAACCTCTCTAACGTGGCAGAATATATGCCGTACAAGTTGACGAGCAACGTTGAGCAGTTGCGCTTGCTGCCTATCAGCATAAAGAACTCTAACGTGAACGTGACTCCTTCCAACGAGGTTATCAACTGGCAGAAGGACGGCTTCATCGAGATAGAAACCGAACACGTGGTTATGCTCAACAATATGGACTTCAACTTTGATGTGGAGAACATTGCCGGCAAGTTCAAGCTCGAGGTTATGACCAACGGCTCTTGGCAGCCTATCAGCCTCAGCATGAACAAGCGCAGAAAGACCTTGGTGAACGCCGGATCAGAAATCGACGGATTGAAGGCAAAGAAGCTACGACTTACCAATACGTCGGGCGAAGACCTAAAGGTCTACTTCCGCAGCTTTAAGTTTGCTACGAAGTAAAGGCGCTATGTCCGTGTAACATTAACGACAATTATACGAGCAGACAACATTAACGACAATTACACGGAACCGAATACAACGAGAAAAGCCTGGCAGGTATTGTCCTGCCAGGCTTTATTTTATTTTTGACCTATTACTAATTGTTGCTCTTGACCTTACTTAGCCTCGTTCTCCGGACGGAGCTCGCGAACGGTCTCGGCAGCACGCCACATCTCCATGTCGTGCATAGCCTTAAGCTCGGCGTTGAGCTTCTCGCGGTAGTCGGG
>USCM01000093.1 GCA_900553155.1 uncultured Prevotella sp.
CATTATATACCTCTTATTAAGAAATAACTTGTAATTTTGCCATAGCATTGGATTATTTACCTGATTTATAAACATACTACTATGACAAAAAAGATTATTCGACTACTGTTAGTTCTGCTGCTCATTGGCTCGCCTGCCTATGCCCAATTTGTAGGGTTTGAGGACGAGGTGCCACACAACTTCAAATGCAACAACGCCAAGGAACTTGCCTTATCTACCGCCTTCTACAAGGAAGGCACCAAGAGCTTGGAATGGAACTTCACGCCGGGCAGCGTTATCGACGTTGCAAGGGAGAAGCCCTTCAACCTTAAGGACGAGAACGGTATAACCCTTTGGATATACAACGAGAAACCGCAACAAGACTCGTTGCGCTTCGAGTTCTACTCGCCTTCGGGCAGTGTGTCTTACCGATTTGGCTTCCATCTGCTTTCTGCCGGATGGCGTGCGTGCTGGATTAGCTTCAAGCACATGCAGGGCGACAAGAAAGAAAAGAAGATTGCGGGCTACCGTATCGTGGCTCCTAATCGCAAGGGACGTGTCTTTATCGACCGCCTTACCTTCCCCGTCAAGAAGATTAACGACCGTACCACTCCCGATATGCAAATGCCTGCCAACAACTCGCTGTCCAGCCGCGACCTCTGGCACTGGTGCCGTGTGTGGCAATGGGAACAGTACAAGTACGACCTGCCTCTGCCTACAGCCCTCACTGCCGACGAGAAGAAGGAGCTAACCACCGTGGAGAAGCGCCTTACCGAGGCTCTCGACATATACGATGCGCCCAAGAAGTGGGTTGCCAAGGCATACCGCACCTTCGAGGCTGCCAACATCCGTCGGTCGGGCGAAGGCTTTACGGGAGCGCCTGTAGTGGCTCCCGACGAACTTAACCGCAAGAAGGGCGAGATGTCGTGGAACAACCTGGAGGAGATGATGGCTGGCTTTGCATACGATGCCCATTACAACCACTCGGAGCAAGCTGCCAAAAACTACTTCCTTGTATGGGATTATGCCATCGATCAGGGCTTTGCCTTCGGCAGCGGCATGGGTACCAACCACCACTACGGCTACCAGGTGCGCAAGATATACACTACCGCATGGCTTATGCGCGACGCTATATGGAAGGTTCCCAACCGCGACAAGATTCTCTCGGCGCTTATCTTCTGGTCGGCTTTGCAGGAGACACGCTTGCCCTACCAGTATGGCCGCGACGAACTGTTGGACAGCTGGCACACCCTGCTTATGGCAAAGACGGTGTCGGCTCTGATGTTCACCAACGAGTGCGAGCGTGCTCGCGCCCTTGCCGCACTGACACGCTGGCTGAGCGGTTCGCTGCAGTATAGCCCCGGAACCATTGGCGGCATCAAGGTAGACGGCACCACCTTCCACCACGGCGGCTTCTATCCGGCTTACACCACCGGCGTACTGGCTATGGTTGGACAATATATCTCCCTGACCAACCACACCCGCTATGTGCCTACCGTTGAGGCTCGACAGATACTGAAGCAGGCCTTCCTCTCTATGCGCAACTACAGTAACAAGTATGAGTGGGGTGTGTGCATAAGCGGACGCCACCCCTTCGGCTCGTCGATGAGCGACGAGGACATAGCCTCGTTTGCATACCTTGCTTTGGCTGGCGACCTCTCTGGCGAGGGCAACGACTTCGACCACCACTTGGCTGCCGACTATCTGCGCCTCTGCAAGGACGAAACTCAGGAGGCTCGCTTCTTCAAGAGCAAGGGCATAAAGCCAGCTATGGCTCCGCAGGGCTTCTTTGTATACAACTATGGTTCGGCTGGTATATTCCGCTGCAGCGACTGGATGGTTACGCTTAAGGGTTATACCACCGACGTTTGGGGTGCCGAGATATACAAGAAGGACAACCGCTATGGACGCTATCAGAGCTATGGCTCGGTACAGATTATGGGCTATCCGTCGCGTGAGGCGAGCGGTTTCAACGAGAATGGATGGGACTGGAACCGCCTACCGGGTACTACAACTATACACCTGCCGTATGAGTTGCTCGATAGTCCGCTGCTTGGCACAACAATGGCTCACAGCAAGGAGAACTTCTCCGGCTCAAGTTCGTTGGAGGGAAAGAATGGTATGTTTGCCATGAAGCTTATGGAGCGCGAACTTAAGAACTTTACCCCCGACTTTGTTGCACGCAAGTCGGTGTTCTGCTTCGACAACCGCATGGTATGCCTCGGCACTGGCATCAACAACAGCAACAGCACTTATCCTACGGAGACAACGCTCTTCCAGAGCACCTTCAAGAAGGGCAAGAGCGACATCTATGTAGACGGCAAACTTAAGGACGAGCCTTTCCAGAAAGACCTTAACGACAACAAGGCCCACTTCCTGCAAGACGGCTACAACAACTACTATCTCTTTAAGGGCGAGAATGTGCAGGTGCAGATAGCCAATCAGGAGTCGCGCCATGAGAAGACACGTGTGCAGACACACGGCTCGTTTGCCTCGGCATACATCAACCACGGTGTCGCCCCGAAAGACGCTACGTACGAGTATCTTGTGCTTATACAGCCTACAAAGGAGGAGTTGGCTGCCGCACGCCGCAAGTCTCCCTACCAGGTGCTGCATAAGGACAACACAGCCCACGTTGTGGCAGATGCCCAAACCGGCATAACAGCATACGCTGCCTTCGACAACTACAATCCGCAGAACGACGAGCTATTTAGCTCTATCCCTGCCGAAACAATGGTTATGCAGAAAAAGGTGGGCAACAATGTGCTGATGAGCGTGTGCGACCCCAACCTCAATATCTCTGAGAAGACGTACACTACAAAGCAGCCAAGCCGACCTATTGAGAAGAAGTTGGTGTTGAAGGGCAAGTGGAACCTTGCTGCTCCTAACGCAAAGGTATCGGTAAAGGCTAGTCAGGGCGAGACCATCGTAGTGGTTACTTGCCAGCATGGCCAGCCGGTAGAGTTTACATTGAAGCACTGCATATAATCCGATATTTGGAGTGATACACACTGGTGTTTATCGGGTAGGTTGGCGTCTTGATGTTCGTGTAATGGACGTATAATTTATGGTTCGTGTAATGAACGTATAATATATTGTTCGTATAATGGACGTATAATATTCCGGATGAACCTTAAGCGTTGCTTGCTCGGCGAGCAGGAGCTCGCCGTTCCATGTGATGGGTGTAATTGACTGCGAGGGGGCGTCGCCGCCTCGGCGACGTATAATACGTAACTATGTAATACGACGCTAAACAAGCAATCATTTCAGTATATTATCTCCAAGTAAAATTATACGTTCATTATACGATAAAACATTAACGCTCATTACACGAATCAAAATTATACGTCCATTACACGAACCATAAATTATACGTCCATTACACGAGTATTAGAATGACAATCTCCCCGATAAACTGCAATTTATCGGGGAGATTACCTATGGTCATATAGCTTCAATGCCCGCAGCAATTCGGCGTAGCCCTTCTTCCAGCCGTTCCCATGGGCATGCCATGTTGATGCGCAAGAAGTGTTCGCCCTCCTTGCCGTACATGCAGCCGGCATTAACCCACACATTGTGCTCCTTAAGCAGACGCTCCTCTATCTCCTCAGACGTATAGTTGAGGGCAGAGCAGTCGACCCAGGCAAGGTATGTGCCTTCCATTCGCACAACGGGGATTTGTGGCAGATGCTTATTGAAGAAGTCGAGCAGCTTGTCGTAGTTGGACGAGATATACTGGCGCAGCTGCGCAAGCCACTCGGCACCTCCGTCCGAATAAGCCATCTGCAGAGCCTCTACACCGAAGGGATTGACATCGCACACCTCGTTGATGTTGATAGCGCGGCCTATGCGCTCGCGAACGTCGGCGTCGCGGCACACGATGTTGGCAATCTGCAGTCCGGCAATGTTGAAAGCCTTAGACGGCGAACAGCAGGTTATGCTGCCGTACGACAGCTCGTCGGGCAGAGAGCCGAAGGGAGTGTAGCGGTTATTGTGCAGCGTAAACTCGCAGTGAATCTCGTCCGACACGACGCGCACGTTATGCTTGCGGCACAGCTCGGCAATGCGTGTAAGCTCATGTCGAGTCCACACACGTCCACCGGGGTTATGCGGATTGCACAAAATAAAGAGACGGGCACGCTCGTGCGACAGCTTACGTTCGAGATCGTCGAAGTCGATATCGTAGTGCATATCCTCCTTATCATATATAACAAGCGAGTTTGACACCATTTCGCAGCCGTTGTTGCGTATGCACGAATAGAAACAGTTGTACACCGGACCTTGCACTATTACCTGGTCGCCTGGCAGCGTAAGTGCCTTTATTACAGCCGATATTGCAGGCACCACACCCGTAGTGTATATAATGTCGCTCTTATTGATGGTCCATCCGTGGTGCTTGCCAAACCATTGGCACACCGCCTCGTAGTAGCTGTCTGGCACACGTGTGTATCCAAAGATGCCATGTGCCACACGACGTTGCAGCGCCTCGGTTATGCCGGGGTAGGTTTGGAAGTCCATGTCGGCCACCCAAAGGGGTATTACATCGTCTGAAGGCGCGTTGTCCCACTTGTACGAGTTGGTGCCGCGTCGGTTGGGAGCTGTGGAGAAAGAGTAGTTTGTCATAATATTGCTGTTTTATAGTTCTATAAGAGCCATTACTTGCGCGTTACAATCTCGCAATTGGCAGGCTGCTTTATATTCTCGTCAATGATAACCTCGCCAATGCTATCCGCCACAATCTTGCCTGATGCAGGGTTCTTGATGCTCTTGATATGGCCACGGATATCGGCCTGCACTGTAGAGTATTCGAAGGCACGGTCGCACTCGGGGTCGAAGGTGCAATTCTCCAACACCAAGTCCTTGGCATAGCACAAGGGTTGTTCACCGGATATGTGGCAGTTTACAAGACGCAAGCCGCGAGAGTGCCAACCGAGGAACTCGCCATTGAGCACCGAATCGTACACCGTGACATTATCCACCTCCCAGAACGAGTCCTTGGTGTCAATCTTGGCGTTGCGTATCTCTATGTCGCGAGAGTACTGGAACACATACTTAGCATCCGACTCCAGTCCGTCTACCTTAATGTTGCGGCAGTGCATAAAGGGATAGGTACCCTCGTGCAGCACAACATTCTCCATGGTTAGTCCGTCGATACCCCAGAACGTCTCGTCGGCATCGTTGATGGTAACGTTCTTAAGCGATAGGTTCTTCATCTCGCGGAAGAACTTAGGCCCGTTGATAACACAATCCTCCATGTGCATGTCGTCCGAATACCAGATGGCCGAACGCGAGCCGGGCGCAAAATAGCAGTTGCGTATATCCGACTTCTTAACATGCCACAGCGGATACTTGCCTTCAAAGTAACAGTTGCGGCACACGATGTTGCTACACTCCTTTATACCCGATTCACCGAAGGTGATGCGCACGTGGTCGAGCTCCACGTTGTGGATTTCGAAGAGAGGACGCTCTCCGCCGAAAACTTTGTTGCTTATCTTTTCCATAATTTAGAAGCCTTACACCCTCTTTGGGGTAGGACTGAATTTTAATAGTTTTACTAAGAATATTACTCCTCTGAACGTCAACTCCAGACACATGGCAAGCCATACGCCACGCAATCCCATGCTTGGTGCGAGCAGCGCGGCAAGCGATATGCGCACACCCCACATCGATACGAGGTTCATAACGCTTGGCGCCACCGTCTTGGCGGCACCCACAAACACTCCGTAGCATATTATGGCGGCGCCAAACATAGGCTCGGCAAATGCTTCGATGCGCAGAACCTCCACGCCAAGCTGCCTTACTTCCTCAGAGGGTGTCATCATAGACATAGCAAACGGTGCGCCAACATACATCACGATGCCCATCAACGTCATTATGCCCATGCCCAATGCCACAGCCAACCAGGCAAAACGCTTCATCAACTCGTACCTACCGGCACCCATACTCTGCCCCACAAGCGTAGTGGCGGCATCGCTTACGCCGTAGCCCGGCATATAGCAAAGACTCTCGACGATGATGCCAAACGAGTTGGCGGCTATAGCAAAAGTACCTAATGGCGCAATGATAATGGTGGTGACGATGTAAGCCGACGTCATGATGGTTTGCTGTATGCCCATCGGCAGACCGATGTGCAGGGCGCGGCGCACCACCTGCCACGTAGGCAGAAAGCGTCCGCGGTCTATCCTCAGGCTCAGGTCCTTGCTGCGGAAGCACAGTATGTACATAGTTATTGAAGCCGCCACAAATTCGGCAGAGGCTGTACCGATGGCTGCTCCCACGACACCCATACCTGCTCCGGGTATTGTAAGGCTTATGCCGAGGACGTCGACGGTGCGCGTCTCGAAGATTAGGAAGAAGTTGAAGATTACGTCGAGGGTCATCATCACCACACTCATAATGCTTGGCACAACCATATTGCCCGAGCTTCTTAACATTCCGCTGCCAAACATCGAGAACTGGAATATAGGCAATGCCGACGCCACGATGGCAAAATAAGCCGACGATGTGGGCGTTATGCTTGCGTCGCCGCCGAGCCACGTGGGCAGAAACGGACTTATAGACAGGGCTATAAGCGCAAACATCGCACTGACAATAAACACCGACATGATGCCTTGGCGCAGCGTTGAGCGAGCCTGTGCCGCGTCGTTGGCGCCAAGCTGATGGCTCACCTGCACGTAAAATCCGGCTGCTGCCGCCGAGCAGATGCTGCCCAACAGCCACATTGTTGTTTCTATCAAGCCTATTGCCGCCGATGCCTCCGCACCAAGGCTGCCCACCATCGACGCGTCGATATACTGCATCATGGTTGTTGTGAGTTGCGCCAGAATAGCGGGCGTGGCAAGGCTCAGCACGAGACGCGCCTGCTGGCCGAGTGTCATCGGCTTGCCCTTGCGTATCATGGAGAGTAGTTGGTCTTTTTGTTTGTTGATTTTCATAGGATCCTAATTTCACTGCGAAGTTACAAAAGAAAGGCGAGATGTGCAACCACGACCAATGATTATCCGTAATTAGGATTATAAAAACAGGAATAAGTATACTAAACCGACTGTTAAGAATACGTATAAAGAGAATTATTTGTAAGTATAGCACAATAAAATCCACAACCCATAAAGCTTAGTGCATTATGGATTGTGGATTTTAGCTTATTCCTCTACTGGAGAAAACTCGTCCTTGCCTACCGAGCAAAGAGGACACTCGAAATCGTCGGGAAGATCCTCAAACGGTGTG
>USCM01000094.1 GCA_900553155.1 uncultured Prevotella sp.
TTGTACTACTTCTGTCTTATGTAAATCTTTTCAAAGAACTCTTTTCTTTATTCGCTTCTATCTCCGAACTAATCTCAATTTGCTTGAGGTTTCGTTCATTCTCGAAAGCGGATGCAAAGGTATGACTTTTTCTTGAACCACCAAAACATTTGGGGAGAAAAGTTTGCATTTTTATGCTTTTTATATGGTTAATTGATATGGGTCAATAGACATGGTGTGCGCGATAACGGGGATACATTATAATATATATAGGGGCGTGGGGATTTGGAATCGTGTAATGGACGTTAATGAGGGAATCGTATAATGGACGTTAATGGGCTACGCCGTAATAATGTTTTTTATTTTATAACCACTCATTCTATCATTTTTCGGGGTACTAACAACTATAACTCATTGAAAAACAACTCACAACAAGAGTGTCAGATTGAAAACTTAGGGGCTCACCTATCATAGATCTATCACTAAGATGTCACAGCCCAAAAGGGTGAGGCTTTAGTGATAGATACATGATAGGTGAGCCTTGTGCATTGCCACCTAACACTCGTATATACCACTAATAACCAATGATATACACGGATAACAAGACTAAAAAGTGATAGAATGAGGGGTTGGAAAATAAAATTAGACGACATCAAAGTCAACGAGGCTTAACGACCTACCAAGGGAGCCTTAATGACCGACCAATTAAGGCTTAATGACATACCAAGGGAGCCTTAATGACCTACCAAGGAAGCCTTAGTTGGAGAGCAACGGTTGAGTTTTGCTGCTCACATCTACTTCTAATAAAGACTGCGAGGGCTTGAAGCCTCCGCAGCACCAACAAAAAAGGTTAAAATCGAACTAAAGGCAGAAAGAATACATACAAGGCATTAGTAGATTGTAACTGAAAAAGAGTAAATTTGTAGAGTGTAACTAAATAAGCAGCTATAAGCCAAGAACTACACAACAGAAAGAATAAACATAATTAAACATCTAAATCGTCAGAAAATGAAAAAGACATTTATGACATTGGCGCTAACGTTGCTCGCAGGAGTGATGATGGCACAGCAGCCCACAAGAGTGAACGTTGCCGAGGGCACACTTGAGGGTACCAACGAGTCGGGCATTAAGACATTCAAGGGCATACCCTTTGCCGCTCCACCCATTGGCGACCTGCGCTGGAAGGCGCCACAACCCGCCGGCAAGTGGCAGGGCGTGCGCCAAGCCAAAGAATACGGACCCAACCCTATGCAAGAAAACATCTTCGGCGACATGAACTTCGGCACGAAGGAGATGAGCGAAGACTGCCTGTACCTCAACGTATGGACACCAGCCAAGACAATGGGCGAGCACCTGCCAGTGCTTATCTACTTCAACGGCGGCGGACTGATGTGCGGCAGCGGCAGCGAGCCTCGCTATGCCGGCGACGCTATGGCACGCAAGGGCATCATCTCCGTAACAGCTAACTACCGCGAGGGCATCTTCGGATTCTTTGCCCACCCACAGCTCTCTAAGGAGACATCGTACAAGGGTTCGGGCAACTACGGATTCCTCGACCAGGTGGCTGCCATCAAATGGATAAAGGACAACATCGCTGCCTTCGGCGGCGACCCCAACCGCATCACCATCGTAGGCGAGTCGGCAGGCTCAATGTCGGTAAGCTCGCTTATGGCATCGCCTTTGTGCAAGGGATTGTTTGCCCAGGCAATGGGTTCAAGCGGTTCGGTTATAGGTATGAAGAAGGTTGCAACACTTAAGGAAGCCGAGACCCAGGGCTTGGAAATGACGAAAGAAATTGGCTGCAAGAACATCAAGGAGATGCGCTCGCTCTCTGCCGAGGAGCTGATGAAGAAGGCTGGCATAAAGAGTAGACCAACATACAACATCGACGGATATTTCTGGACAAAGCAGCCCTACGACGTGTTTGCCAATGGCGAGCAGACAAAGGTGCCACTGCTTATCGGTGGCAACAATCAAGAGATGAACGTCATGTCCATACTTGGCGGCAAGGCTCCTACAATAGAGAACATTAAGGCTGTGGCACGCAACATCTTTGGCGATGCTACTGAGGAACTGTTTAAGCTCTATGGCCTTAACACCGACGCCGACGTTATGGGACAACCAGGCAACGAATTGGCTGGCGACATCTTCCTCGACTATTCTACATGGAAGTGGGGCAACATGCACAAGCTCACAGGCGGACAGCCCGTATACCGCTACCGCTACTGTCACCCACGTCCCGACATGGTGCTGAAGGACAAGGTTGCAGGTCTTGCAGGTGGAGTTCAAGAAAAGACTGCTGACACTCCTGCCGCTCCGCGTGCTCTCGGCGCCGTACACTCAGCCGACATCGAGTATGCCATGGGCACACTGCCCACAAACCGTGTGTACGACTGGCAGCCTGAGGATTACACCATATCGGATATCTTCAGCAACTATTACGTCAACTTTGTTAAGACCGGCAACCCTAATGGTCTCGGTCTCATCGACTGGCCAACTACCAACGGCAAAGCCATCGCCCCTGTTCTACAGATTGACGCCAACACCTTCGTTAAGGAAGACCCTAACATGGAGAAGCGCTACGAGATTATGGACCTGCTTTTCTGGAAGTAATATATCAATATTAAAATTTCTTCAACCTCATATCCAATATTCGCCCCTCCACCAACTGCTTGTGCGACACTCGATAACCACTGAGGCGCTTGCCGCCAAGCGTCATAGAGTCGATGTATAGCTGCGAGGGCGAGGTGCGGTCGGTAGTTATAACGATGTCGCCATCGGGATAATACCTTGGGTCGAGATGCAGCGTTACCTTGGAGAAGACGGGCGTGGTGAGCGTGTAATAAGGCGAACCGGGGCAGTCGGGGTACAAGCCCATCATCGAAAACAGCGCCCAAGCCGACATCGTTCCGCAGTCGTCGTTGCCGGGGATGCCGTCGGGTTGTGCCTTGTAGTATTTCTGAAGCAGACGACTTACAGTCTGCTGCGTGCGCCACTCCTCTCCCTTGAAGTAGGAGAAGAGGTAGGGGTAGGCAATGTCGGGCTCGTTGGCGGGATCGTACAGGTTCTTGTCGAACACCATCTGCAGCTTGTCGACAAACTGCTTGCGCCCACCCATAAGCTTGGCAAGTCCAGCTATGTCGTGCGGCACATAGAAGGTGTAGTTCCATGCCGAACCCTCATGAAAGCCCGGAGCATTGGAGAAATCGGCTCCGTCCTGCGGATTGAACGGCGAGAGAAACTTGCCGTCCTTCTGTATTGGGCGCAGCGTGCCGCTCTCCTTGCTGTAATAGTGCCTGTACCCGAGCGAGCGTTGACGGAACAGCTTGGCATCGGCTGTCTTGCCGAGCGACTGTGCGAGCATGGAGAGAGCGTTATCGGCTACATAATATTCAAGGGCATGCGACACAGAGTTGTCGCCCGACAGGTCGGCAGCATACACCCCCATGGGAATATAGCCAAGGGTGTAGTAAGGGTCGATGTCGGGTCGCATCTTGTTAAGCTTGCCCGGCAGCGTTGCCGAAGCGTGAAAAGCCTTGTATGCCGTGTTGATGTCGAAGCCACGGAGGCCCTTAAGCCAAGCGTCGGTTATGATGGGGATAGAGGGGTCGCCCTCCATTGTCCACGTCTCACGACCATACAACTCCCACTTGGGCATCCACCCCCACTCCTTATACATATCTATCATAGAGCCTATCATCTGCTCTTGCTTGTCGGGGAAGAGCAGGGTCTGGAGCTGCGCAAGGTTGCGGTAGGTGTCCCACAAGGAGAACACGGTATAGCGGTTGGTGGATGTCTTAAGCGTCTCGTCGCCCTCCATACGCGGATACTCGCCGTTGACATCCTGCAAGATGTTGGGATGTATCTGCGTGTGGTAAAGGGCTGTATAGAATACGCGGCGCTGCTCTTCGGTTCCGCCTTCCACAGAGATGCGGCCGAGGGTCTCTGCCCATGCGTCGTGAGCCTCCTGCTCTACACGGGCAAAATTGCGTGTGGGCTGTTCGGAATCAAGGTTCTGGCGGGCATTGGCTATGCTTACAAACGACACGCCTACTTGCACCTCCACTTGCTCGGCTTCCTGTAGGTCGAACGACATAAAGTATCCTATGTCGTTGCCTGCCATATCGCGGCCATAGTTGCTGTATATCTTATACTTTCCGCTATGCACATCCCAGTCCTTGGCTGCTCCCTTAAGCTCGGGCTGCTTCTTCCAGTAGCCGCTTTGCTTGGGCGTCTTGCTTACACGCACTACGAAATACATAGGGAATACAGCCTGCGGATTGTAGCAGAAGGTACCGAGCAAGCGCATGCCCTCAAACTCGGTGGCGCTTACACGACGCAGAGTGGCACCCACCTCATTGGATAGGGCATTGCCAAGGTTGAAGAGTAGGTTGGCGCGTCCGGCTGGAAATGTGAAGCGCTCGATAGACGTGCGCATGGTGGACGTAGCATCGCAACGCACGCCATACTTGGTAAGGCGATTGCTGTAATAGCCGGGGCGAGCTACCTCGTCGGTGTACTCGGAACCATACGAGCGGTAGTCGACATCGAGAGTGCCTGTGGTTGGCATAATGAGCAGCGACCCCATCTCGGGACACCCTACCCCACTGAGCGTTACGTGGGCAAAGCCCGTGAAATACTTGTTGTTGTACTCGTATGGCGCCGACCACCAACCACTGTCCTTATCCTTGACATTGAGGTCGGAACCCATAACATTGAAGGGTACCACCGACATCAAGCCATGCGGAAGCACCGCCCCGGGATTGCACACACTATAATTGGTTGTGCCAATAAAGGGGTCGACATAACGGGTGTTGTCGGAAGTCTGGGCAAAGGCGGTTGCCGCAGACAGAATAAGGAGAAGGGTTGATAATGTAGATATTATTTGTTTCATAGATTGAGAGTTATTGGGTAGTTTATGCAAATGTAGGGATTTTAGGCGAAATAGACAACATCAAGTTAAAATAAATTAAAGCCATTCAACATTTTAGGTTTATAAACGTTCTAATAGTAAGCGGTATAAACTTAATGTGCTAACTTTGCACCCAAATAGTGATTATACTGACAAATTAAAAGTAGAATAACAACAAAAAAAGAAGAATGATATGAAGAAAGGAAATGTATTAGCAATCGCTATGTTTGCCGGCCTGCTTACTATCACAAGCTGCGCAAGCAAGAAGGATTTGGAGAACTGCCGCTTGGAGAACAAGGAACTAAGCGGAAACTATCAGGACACTAAGGAGCAGCTCGCTGCATCTAAAGCTCGTGTGGCTTCGTTGGAAGACCAGCTCGCACAGGCAAAGAAGGATTATGCCTCGCTGCAGGGTTCGTTGGACAAGAGCCTTAACAACGCCAGCGCCAACAACGTAAATATCTCTAAGCTTGTAGACCAGATTAACGAGTCGAACCAGTACATCCGCCACTTGGTTGAGGTTAAGTCGAAGAGCGACTCGCTGAACATGGTGCTCACCAACAACCTTACACGCTCGCTTAGCAAGGAGGAGATGAAGGAGGTTGACGTTCAGGTATTGAAGGGTGTGGTATACATCTCGCTTGCCGACAACATGCTCTACAAGAGTGGCTCTTACGAGATTAACGACCGCGCTGCAGAGACTCTGAGCAAGATAGCAAAGATCATCATGGACTATAAGGACTATGAGGTGCTGATTGAGGGTAACACCGACAACGTGCCTGTAAACGCAAGCGCAGCTACAATGAAGAACATTCGCAACAACTGGGACCTCTCTTGCTTGCGTGCATCAAGCGTTGTGCAGGCTTTGCAGAACCAGTATGGCGTAGACCCGAAGCGCTTGACAGCTGGTGGCCGTGGCGAGTACAACCCTGTTACAACCAACTCTACCGAGGTGGGCAAGCAGCGCAACCGCCGCACACAAATCATCATCACTCCTAAGCTCGACCAGTTTATGGACCTTATCGACAAGGCTCCAGAGAACTAGTAAAGTACCTTGCGGGTTGAAAACCAAAACGTCAATTATACTATTGATTAGCAGTAGTATAATTGACGTTTTTAATTTTTATCGGATTGGTGATGCCACAGGCAACAACATTGCCGAACCTTAGCAACAATATAAAAGCAGAGAAGGTCTGACTGAATTGCTCAGTCAGACCTTCCTTGTATTGAGATAAAGTCGATAAAATCGAATTATTCAGCCTTAGCCTCTTCTGTAGCCTCTGTTGCAGGTGCCTCAGTAGCAGGAGCCTCTGTTGCCTCTGCAGTAGACTTGCGGCTACGGCGAGTCTTCTTGCCAGCCTTAGCTGTCTTAGCCATGTTCTCGTCGAAGTCAACGAGCTCGATGAATGCAATCTGAGCAGCGTCACCCTTACGAGTGCCGAGCTTGATAACGCGAGTATAGCCACCAGGACGATCGCCTACCTTCTCAGCTACAGTGCTGAAAAGCTCCTTGATAGCATACTTGTTCTGGAGGTAGCTGAAAACTACACGACGAGAGTTAGTGCTGTCGTCCTTGCAGCGTGTGATCAGCGGCTCTACATACATCTTCAAGGCCTTAGCCTTGGCGAGAGTCGTAGTGATTCTTTTGTGCATGATCAACGAGATAGCCATGTTAGCGAGCATAGCGTTACGGTGAGATGCAGTACGACCCAGGTGGTTGAATTTCTTATTGTGTCTCATTTTGTTTTATTCTTTATCTAATTTGTATTGAGAAATGTCGGTACCAAACGACAGATTCAGACTCTCGAGCAAATCATCAAGCTCTGAAAGCGATTTCTTACCGAAGTTGCGGAACTTGAGGAGGTCAGTCTTGTTGTACTGTACCAAGTCGCCGAGTGTCTCGACATCGGCAGCCTTGAGGCAGTTAAGCGCACGAACCGAGAGGTTCATGTCTACCAACTTGGTCTTCAAGAGCTGGCGCATGTGCAGAACTTCCTCGTCGAACTCCTGGTTGCCCTCGTGCTCTGGGCTCTCGAGAGTGATCTTCTCGTCGCTGAAGAGCATGAAGTGCTGGATGAGGATCTTGGCAGCTTCCTTTAGTGCGTCCTTCGGGTGAATGGAACCGTCCGTTGTGACTTCGAGCACGAGCTTGTCGTAGTCGGTCTTCATCTCGACACGATAAGGCTCTACAGCGTACTTCACGTTACGGATTGGGGTGTAGATAGAATCGATTGGAATTACGTTGATATCAGTGCAGTATTCTCTGTTCTCATCAGCCGTAACATAGCCACGACCTT
>USCM01000095.1 GCA_900553155.1 uncultured Prevotella sp.
CCGCCATAGGCGACCAGATGCCTGCAGGTGTAAGTGCTCCTGTGCTTGGCCCGCAGTCGTCCATTCTTGGCGAGGTTCTCATCGTGAGCCTCACCAGCAAGCACACCTCGCAGCAAGACCTGCGTACATACGCCGACTGGGTGATACGTCCACGTCTGCTCTCTACCGGTGGTGTTGCCCAGGTAAGCGTGCATGGTGGCGACATCAAGGAGTATCAGATACTGCTCAGTCCGGGTAAGATGAAGCGCTTTGGTGTATCGCTCTCCGATGTTATGGCGAGCACTCGTGGCATGAACGTCAACACCAACGGTGGCGTGCGCTATAAGTACGGCAACGAGTACATCATCCGTGGCATAACATCCACCAACGACGTAGAGAAGCTTGGTGCTTGCATCATCAAGAAGAATGGCGAGAGCGTCATTACCCTCGCCGATGTGGCAGACATAAAGGTAGGCAACCAGTCTCCCAAGCTTGGTGTGGCAAGCGAGCGTGCCCATCCTGCCGTGCTGCTAACCGTAACCAAGCAGCCCAACACCAGCACCATCGACCTCACCAAGCATCTCGACACTGCCCTTGCCGACCTGCACAAAACCCTCCCTGAGGATGTGCATATATCAACAGACATATTCCGTCAAGCCGATTTCATCGAGAGCAGTATAGACAATGTGCAGAAGTCGCTTATCGAAGGAGCCATCTTCGTTGTCATTATCTTGATGCTCTTCCTTGCCAATGTGCGCACCACCATCATATCGCTCGTCACCATACCGCTCTCGTTCCTTGTGGCAATGATAGTGCTCAACGCCCTTGGCATCAGCATCAACACTATGACGTTAGGCGGACTTGCCATTGCCATAGGCTCGCTTGTCGACGATGCCATTGTGGATGTTGAGAATGTGTACAAGCATATACGTCAAAACCGCGAATTGCCCGAGGCAGAGCGTGTGCCGATAATAGAACTTGTGTATAACGCATCACGCGAGGTGCGTATGCCAATACTCAATTCTACGTTGATAATAGTAGTGAGCTTTGCCCCGCTGTTCTTCCTTAGTGGTATGGAGGGCCGTATGCTCATCCCCCTCGGCATAGCCTTTGTCACCGCCCTCTTTGCGTCAACCCTTGTAGCCCTCACGCTCACCCCCGTGCTATGTAGCTACCTGCTTGGCAAGAGCAAGGGCGAGATGCCTAAGGAAGCCTTCTTGGCAGTATGGCTCAAGACATATTACGAGCGTGCATTGCAGTGGGTGCTTGCCAACACACGCAAGGTGATAATAGGTACAGCTGCATTGTTCGTTGCAGCCATAGGTGTATTCTTCTGCTTAGGCAGCAGTTTCTTGCCCAAGTTCAACGAAGGCTCGTTCACCATCAACATCTCCTCGCTGCCCGGCATATCCCTCGAAGAGAGCGATTCTATCGGTGCACGTGCCGAACGCTTGCTTCTTCAGGTGCCCGAGATAAAGACCGTGGCACGCAAGACCGGACGCGCCGAGCTTGACGAGCACGCCCTTGGTGTAAACGTAAGCGAGATAGAAGCCCCCTTCGCCCTTAAAGACCGCAGCCACGAAGAGGTGCTCAACGACGTGCGCAAGCGTCTGTCTGTACTTGCCGGAGCCAATATAGAGATAGGTCAGCCTATCTCTCACCGCATCGACGCTATGCTCTCGGGTACTCAGGCAAGCATTGCCATCAAACTCTTCGGCACCGATCTCAACCGAATGTTCACCATAGGCAATCAGATAAAGAATGCCTGCCAGGACATAGATGGCATAGCCGACCTCAACGTCGAGCAGCAGATAGAACGTCCTGAACTAAAGATAGTGCCTCGCCGCGAGCTGCTTGTGCGCAACGGCATCACCCTTCCCGAGTTCAACGAGTTTCTTGCCGTCAACCTTGCAGGCGAAACCGTGTCGCAAGTATACGAGGCAGGACGCGCCTTCAACCTCGTTGTAAAGGCAGCCAACTACGACGAGATAGCCGACCTCGTTATCGACACGCAAGACGGACGTAAGGTTCCACTTAGCGATGTGGCAGACATAATATCGAGTGCCGGACCCAACACCATCAACCGCGAGAACGTACAGCGCAAGATTGTGATCTCCGCCAATACCAGCGGCAGAGCTTTGAGCGACGTAGTGGCAGACATCAAGCAAGCCGTATCAGAGGAGGTGCAGCTACCCGAAGGCTATCACGTAGAGTATGGCGGTCAGTTTGAGAGTCAGGAGAGTGCCAGCCGTGTGCTCTATCTCACCTGCATCCTCGCCATTGTCGTAATCTTCTGTCTCCTCTTCATGCAGTTCCGCAACGCCATGGAAGCCGGAGTTATACTCCTCAACCTCCCCTTGGCTCTCATTGGCGGCATCTTTGCCATAGTGTTCACCACGGGCGAGATAAGCATCCCAGCCGTCATAGGCTTCATCTCGCTATTTGGTATAGCCACACGCAACGGTATGCTGCTCATAACCGAGTACAAGCGTCTGCGCACAGAGGAGGGCAAGAGCATACGCCAAGCCATCATCGAAGGCTCGCTCTCGCGTCTTAACCCTATCCTCATGACCGCCCTTACCTCAGCTCTCGCCCTCGTGCCGTTGGCACTTGGAGGCGATTTGCCAGGCAACGAGATACAGTCGCCAATGGCAAAGGTTATACTCGGCGGACTTATCAGTTCCACATTACTCAACGCATTCATCGTACCTATAATATATGAAAAGATATCTAATCGCCACAATCGTGGCATTAAGCACGTATAGCATAGCCCTTGCCGATACAGTGGGCGATGTGCTTAAGCAGGTGGCAGCCAACAACCTCACCCTGCAAGCGCTTGTTCACGACAATCAAGCCGACGTGCTCGACATTAAGGCATCCAACAGCATTGGCGGCCCGTCTGTAGAGTATAGCCCGTTCTTTACCAAGGGCTACTCTGGCGTGGCAGAGAGCGAACTCGTGGTAAGCCAGGAGATAGACTTTCCAACAAAGTATGCCGCACGCAACAAGCAGGCGCAGATGCAGCAGACGGTAGGCGATAAGCTCCTTGCCAAGCAACGTCGCGACATTCTGCTCCAGGCACAGCTCCTTTGCATCGACCTTATACGTCTCAACCAGACCCTCTCTATGCTTCGCGAGCGACTTGCCAACAGCGAGACATTGTTGCAGATGTACCAGAAGCGTATGGAGGCAGGCGATGCCAACGCCCTTGAACTTAACAAGGTAAAGCTCGACTGTATGGAGGTACGCACCCTTGTCAACGAGGCGCAGGGCGAGCGCACATCTCTTCTGCAGCAGCTTAGGCAGCTCAATGGCGGCAAGCCAATAGACGTTACCGATACTGTGCTGCCCGACTATCCGCAGATAACCAACTTTGAGACGTACCGTGCCCTTGCCCTTGCCTCTGATGCCGATGTGGCGGTGGCGCAGACGTCACTACGCGCAGCCGACATGAACCTAAAGTTGCAAAAAAACGAGTGGTTGCCCAATATATCCTTTGGCTATCGTCGCAACACCGAGCAGGGCGAAGGCATCAACGGCTTTCTCGTTGGTGTAAGCTTTCCTCTATATAGCAACAGCAACAATGTCAAGGCTGCCCGACAGCGCAAAGAGAGTGCCGAGTTGCAGGTAGCTCAAGCACAGAACGAGGCTGAGGCTACCCTGCGCACCAACTACGAGCAGCTTCAGGGTTTGCAGCAGGTTATCGACCACAGCGATGTAAAGCTTCTGCAAGAGTCGCTCACGCTCTTTGCCAAGGCTTTGCAGCAGGGCGAAATCACCGCCCTTGTCTATTATGTCGAGATAAACAGCATATACGAAAAGCTGCAACGACACATCGACCTCCATTGCCAAAGCGTTAAACTGTTGGCTGAATTGCATAAAGAAGAGTTATAATAAATAAACAGGTAAATGTTTTTCTTCACAAAATTTGTGAAGAAAAACATTTTTATTTATCTTTGCAACCATATAAAACCCTAACTCAATGGTAATTAATTTCAAAGAAATATACTTGCGTGACCTTTATAAAAACGGAAAGGCGGATAAGAAACACCGCTTTCAGCCTCAGATAATAAAGAGATATATAAGGGTTATTGACCTTATGATTGGAGAGGATAATGTTCTTGGACTAAACAAGTACAACTCTTTGAATTATGAGCATTTGTCTGGTAATAAAGAAGGACTTTCTTCTGTGAGAGTAAACGATCAATACCGTATAGAATTTGAAGAAGAAGTAGAAGATGGCAAGACCATTGCTACAATATGTAATATAACTGAATTGTCAAATCATTATAAATGAAATAACTATGAGTACAACCAATATTTCGCCAGATATGGTGGCCAACAACCTAACCCCTGCTTTTCCAACACATCCAGGTTCAATACTTAAGGATGAGATAGAGTATAGAGGAATTTCTCAATGTCAGTTGGCAAAGGATATGGGTATAGCATATTCTGCGCTCAATGAGATTCTTAATGAGCGTCGTCCACTTACGGAGAAAACAGCCTTGTTATTTGAGGCTGCGCTTGGTGTTAATGCAGAACCTTTGTTGAAGCTTCAGATGCGATATAATATGCAGAAAGTGCGTAAGGATAGTGCATTTATGGAGAAACTGGCAAATGTGCGTAGAATAGCAGCTGTTTTATAATATTCAAACCATTCAAGATAATATGAAACAGAACAATGCGTTTATTCAGAAGCTGATGTCTCTCTTCTTCATTGTGTGCATGCTTTCTATTGCCGCAATGAACCGTGACAACAAGTTGTTTGGATACGATTTTGGCGAGGCTGATAAGCAATCGGCTGCGGTTGCCGTCAATAACGACACGCTCAGCGTGCAGCCCGATGGCTCCTTTATAGTCAATACCAAGCCGCTTGCCAAGGATGTGCAAGGCTATGGCGGCCCCGTGCCGCTCCGTATACACGTAAGCAAGGATGGGGTAGTGGCAGCGATAGAAGCCGAGCCCAATGCCGAGACACCCGACTTCTTCAACCAGGCTAAGTCCTTGTTGACCCGCTGGCAAGGCAAGACCATAGACGGGGCAATGGCAGAGACGGATAAAGTGGATGCCGTGTCGGGCGCAACCTTCTCGTCAAACGCCATTATAGCCAACATGCAGCGCGGTTTGGCCTACGCCTACAGACATACGGCTCAGAGCAAAGCCGCTGACGATGCGTCAGGAGCCATTCTCGAAGGCTCTGGCTCCTCATCTGCCAGTGGATGGACCATTGGTGGCATAGCAGCCCTTATCGTGGCTCTGCTGGGCGCTATAGTGCCTTTGGTCTATAAGAGTAGACGTTGGCATACGGTGCAACTCGTGCTCAACGTCGTTGTGCTTGGCTTGTGGACGGGTACCTTCGTGTCCTTCACCCTTCTTATGCGACTCTTTTCGGGAGGCTTAAGTCTTGCCGCACTCGCCACGCTTGCCGCCCCGTTGCTTATGGTATTGGTGGCTCTGTTCTATCCTTTGGCAGGCAAGCCCGGACACTATTGCGCCCATGTATGTCCCTTCGGTTCGGCACAAGAGCTTGCCGGCAAACTCACACGCCGCAAGCTTCGCGTTCCAGTGCGCTTGAACAAGGCTTTAAATATGTTCCGCACTGTTCTTTGGGCAGTGCTTATGGTATTGCTGCTAACCGGCACGTGGGCAGCGTGGATCGACTACGAGCTCTTCACAGCCTTCCTCTACTCGTCGGCATCCGTATGGGTTGTAGTGCTTGCCGTGCTGTTCCTTGTATTGTCGGTTTGGGTTCCGCGTCCTTATTGCAGGTACGTATGCCCAACGGGCACCTTGCTTAGAGGCTTCAAGCGTTGATGGCGTAGACTATTAAAATAGCCCTAATCCCAAAATTCCTACTAACTTTTAGGATTGTAATCCCAAAAGTTAGTAGGAATTTTGGGATTATCCCATTTTTTCTTTATCTTTGCCCCAACTAATTAAACATACACCAATGATAGAACGACAGCTTCAGAAAAAGATAGAATCGCGTATGTTTGCCGGTAAGGCAATCATTGTTATAGGAGCGCGGCAGGTTGGCAAAAGTACGCTTTTCAGGATGATACTTGATAAGCAAGACTGCAAAACACTGCACTTGAATTGTGACGAGCCAGAGGTAAGAGATATGCTAACTAATATCAATACCTCCGAACTACGTCTTCTAATAGCCGATAACAAGATAGTTGTCATTGATGAGGCGCAGCGAGTGGAGAATATAGGTATGACCTTAAAGCTTATTACCGATAATTTTCCTACGGTGCAGTTGCTTGTTACGGGGTCTTCGTCGTTTGAATTGCAAGACAAGCTCAATGAGCCTCTTACCGGGCGCAAGTTCGAGTATCATCTATATCCTATATCAACAGCAGAGATATTGAATAGCCAGGGATTGTTAGGAGTGAAGCAAACCCTTGACCAACGACTTATATATGGATCATATCCAGACATCATAAATCATGTTGACGACGCAAAAGAGTTGCTTGCAAACCTTGCCGGCAGCTATCTTTATAAGGATTTGCTATCGCTTGAGAGTGTGCGCCGACCAGTATTGCTTGGCAAGTTGCTCACGGCTCTTGCGCTACAGGTATGTAGCGAGGTATCGTATAACGAACTTGCACAGACCGTTGGCACCGACAATAAGACGGTAGAGAAATACATTGATTTGCTTGAGAAGTGCTATATAGTGTTCAGATTAAATGGTTTCAACCGCAACCTGCGCACCGAACTGAAGAAGGGCAAGAAGATATACTTTTATGACAATGGTATACGCAACGCCATTCTTCAGAATTTCGCCCCCTTGTCATTACGTCAAGATACGGGAGCTTTGTGGGAGAACTTCATTATAAGCGAGCGTATTAAGGCCAATCAATATTCGGGTCGTTATGCCAACAGTTATTTTTGGCGTACTACACAACAGCAGGAGATTGACTATAGAAGAGTGTGATGGGCAGTTCACGGTCTTTGAGATGAAGTGGAATCCGCGCCGCGCCAATACCCAGTTTCCTTCATCATTCCTTACAGCGTATGATGTTAAGGAGACAGCTGTCATTACGCCAGATAATTGGATGGACTGGGTTATATAAGTGTCGACTGACAGATTATCACTGTTCTCTGTCTGTTTGGCTCGTTATGTGCCATATTTGCTTACTATTTAACACTTTGTATCTTCTCCAATCACTTGGCATGCAAGTTGTATTATCA
>USCM01000096.1 GCA_900553155.1 uncultured Prevotella sp.
TCGTCCACATCCACCTTCTCTATCTCGTCGATGGCCTTGAAAAGCTGCTTAGAGCAAATCTCCTGCGGCGTAGGCAGCGTGCCGTCAACGAACTCCTTGCCTATCACGCGCTCCACCTCGCGAACACGTCCGCGCTCCTTGGTGTGGATGATAGAGATAGAGGTGCCCTTCTTGCCCGCACGACCCGTACGGCCAGAGCGGTGAGTATAGCTCTCGGTGTCGCCCGGCATACCATAGTTGATGACGTGCGTGAGGTCGTCCACGTCCAGACCGCGCGCAGCCACGTCTGTAGCCACGAGCAGCTGTGTGATGTGCTGGCGGAACTTCTGCATAGTGATGTCGCGCTGCTGCTGCGAGAGGTCGCCGTGCAGCGGTTCGGCGTTGTATCCGTCGCGTATGAGCTTGTCAGCCACCTCCTGCGTCTCAGCCTTGGTGCGGCAGAACACGATGCCGTAGATGCGCGGATAGAAGTCGACGATGCGCTTAAGGGCAAGATACTTGTCCTTGGCGTTGACCATATAGTAGATGTGGTTGACGTGCTCGGCACCCTCGTTGCGCGAGCCTACGACAATCTCCTTGTAGTCGTGCAGATAGCCCTTGGCAATCTTCTCTATCTCCTTGCTCATTGTGGCAGAGAAGAGCAGGGTGTTGCGGTCGGTAGGAACCGACTCGAATATCTCGTTGATGCTGTCGGAGAAGCCCATATTGAGCATCTCGTCAGCCTCGTCGAGCACCACGTTCTGCACGTTGTCGAGCTTGGCTGCGCCGCGGTGCATAAGGTCGATAAGACGTCCCGGGGTAGCCACTATTATCTGTGCGCCGTGCTTAAGGGCATGAATCTGGTTGATGATGGATGTTCCGCCGTACACAGCCACGATGTTGATGCCTTTGATGTACTTGGCAAACGACTTGAGGTCGTCGGCTATCTGTAGGCAAAGCTCGCGTGTGGGCGATATGACGATGGCCTGCGTGGTGCGGCTTGTGGGGTCGGTACGTTGGAGGAGAGGTATGCCGAAGGCGGCAGTCTTGCCCGTTCCGGTTTGTGCGAGCGCAATGACGTCGTTGCCGTTGCCGAGCAAATAGGGTATCACTTCTTCCTGTACGGGCATTGGATGTTCAAAGCCCAACTCTTCGATGGCGCGGCGAATCTCTTCGCTTACGCCCAATTCTTCAAATGTCTTCAATCTAAAAATGTTGTTTTAAAAATGTGGATAGGGGTGAATCAAAATAATATCCGACGCTACTCCATAGTCTTCCCCAGCCATGCAACAAGAGGATGTCGTTAGGACAAAACAACTTGAATGAAGACATTAGGTAGCTTCTCGTAAAATAAAAATCCTGAATTCGGGTGCAAAGGTACGCAAAATATTGCGGATTGAGCGTTAATAAGGCATAAAAATCGTTGGAGCGTGCAATTAAGTCAATTACACGCTCCAACGTAATAAGGCAAGATATGTTGTTCATCTTACAGCAGTGGCGGCAGCTCGAAGAGCTTTGTAGAGTTGCTGCCCTTTACAAGGATGTATCGTCCCAGGGGCTTGTCTGCGGCAATGGCGTCCTTTACCTGCTCCACATTGTCGAACAGGCGGAACCCGTGCGGCGTGTCGCAGTGCTCGAACTCGGCGCCAACAAGCCATACGGTCTCTATGTCGGAAGCCTTAAGCATGTCCACAATCTTCTGGTGCTCGTCGTGGCTAACCTCGCCAAGCTCCTTCATATCGCCTATGATAACCATCTTGTGGTTGGCATTGATCTGGGCAAAGTTGTCGAGTGCGGCAGCCATGCTTGTAGGGTTGGCGTTGTAGGCGTCGACGATAAGGCGGTTATCCTTGGTCTGCTCAAATTGCGAGCGGTTGTTGGACGGAACGTAGCCCGACAATGCGTGGTCTATCTGCTGGGCGCTCACACCGAAGTAGAGACCTATGGTTGCGGCGGCAAGCATATTGGCAATGTTGTATGTACCGATGAGGTGAGTGTTCACGGCGTGCCATGTGGCATCTGCCGCAGAGTGCCACTCAAAGTTTAGGGTAGGCTCGCAACCCGTGACACGTCCCTGCACATAGAGGTTGTCGGCATCCGCGCATCCGTATCTTACAAGGCTCAGGCCGTTGCTGATGCCGTTGAGATGAGGGTTGTCGTTGTCGATAAATACGGTGCGCTCGGGCTGCAATGGCGTGTTGGAGGCGTTGTCGGCAAAGCGGTTCTGGCGCATAAAGTCGTACAATTCGCCCTTGGTGCGCACCACACCCTCAAACGAGCCGAAGCCCTGCAAGTGGGCGCGGCCCACATTGGTAATGATGGCATAGTCGGGCTCAACGATGTCTACCAGTGTCTTAATGTCGCCCGGGTGGGATGCTCCCATCTCCACCACAGCCACCTCGTGCTCTGGCTTAAGGCGCAGCAAGGTCTTAGGCACGCCGATGTCGTTGTTGAAGTTGCCGGCAGTATACAGCACGTTATACTTCTCCTGAAGCACGGCAGCCGTAAGCTCCTTGGTTGTGGTCTTGCCGTTGGTTCCGGTTATGCCTATGATGCGTGTGCCGAGGGTGCGTCGGTGCATAAGCGCAAGCTGCTGCAGGGTGTGCAGACAGTCGTCAACGAGCAGGCAGCGAGGGTCTGTGGCATACTCGCTCTCGTCAACCACGGCGTATGCGCAGCCTTTCTCAAGAGCCACGGCAGCAAACTTGTTGCCGTTGAACGATGCGCCCTTAAGCGCGAAGAACAACGAGCCGGCAGGACAGTCGCGACTGTCGGTAGTAACGACGGGATGCTCGGTGAAGATTTTGTATAATTCGGATATTTCCATATTACTTGGGTTTATTGTGTGCAAAGGTAGTTATTTTTATATACTTTTTATTTGGTCGTCTCGTTTTTTATTGCGTAATTTGCCATACGATAACAAAATAAGAGTAACAAAATGAAATATACAATAAACGTAAGAGGACAACTTGTAGACCTTTCAAGCCCTATGGTTATGGGCATACTGAACGCCACACCCGACTCGTTCTACTCGGGTAGCCGCAAGCAGACGGAGGCTGAGATAGCCCAGCGCGCCAACCAAATCATTGCCGAGGGAGGCAAGATGATAGACGTGGGAGCCTTCTCCACACGTCCGGGTGCCGAGGTGGTGAGCGTGGAGGAGGAGACACAGCGCCTCAAGCGTGCCCTTGCCATAGTGCGCCGCGAGCAGCCCGACGCCATTGTGTCGGTAGACACGTATCGCCCGTTGGTGGCTCGCCAATGTATAGAAGAGTTTGGCGCCGACATCATCAACGACGTGTCGGAGGGTGGAATAACCGGCATTGTGGGTCAGGAGATACACGAGGAGGGCGACATGTTTGAGACGGTGGCTGCCTTGGGTGTGCCTTATATATTGATGTCGGTTCAGCCTACGCTTAAGAAGATGATGACCAACTTTGCCGCCGAGGTGCAGCGTCTGCGCGATTTGGGCGCCAAGGACATCATTCTCGACCCTGGCTACGGCTTTGGCAAGACGCTGCAGCAGAACTACGAGATACTGAACGAGGCGGAGCGTCTGCTCGATCTCGACCTGCCAATTCTCGTAGGCATATCCCGCAAGAGCATGATATATCGCCTTATAGGCGGCGACCCAACCACATCGCTCAACGGAACCACTGTGCTCAACACCATATCGCTGATGAAAGGAGCCTCCATTCTGCGTGTGCATGATGTGAGGGAGGCGGTGGAAGTGTGCCAAATTGCGGCTCAATGCCACAACTCCTAATTCGTAACTCGTAACTCCTAATTCGTAACTCAATATATGTTTGACTTTGGAATAAAAGATATAATCGACGTATTTCTCGTCGCCTTGATGCTTTACTACATCTACCGATTGATGAAGGAGAGCCGCTCGCTCAATGTCTTCATCGGCATCATTGTGTTTGTATTGGTGTGGCTCTTTGTAAGTCAGGTGTTGGAGATGCGCTTGCTTGGCGCCATCCTGGACAAGTTGGTAAGCGTTGGTGTCATCGGCCTTATCGTGCTGTTTCAGGAAGAGATACGCCGCTTTCTATATTCGCTTGGCGCTCATCAGAGGTTCCAGTCGATAATGCGGTTCTTCTTCCTTGGCAACAAGTCGAAGTCGACGGTCGACAAGGAGACCATTATGCCTATCGTTATGGCCTGTATGGATATGTCGCGAGGCAAGGTTGGAGCCTTGATTGTTATAGAGCGCGGCTTGCGTCTTGACGACATCGTGGACACGGGCGACCTTATCGATGCCCGCATCAACCAGCGACTGATCGAGAACATCTTCTTCAAGAACTCGCCGTTGCACGACGGAGCCATGATTATATCGGGCAAGCGCATACGTGCCGCCGGCTGTATATTGCCGGTGTCGCACAATCATGACATACCAAAGGAGTTGGGATTGCGCCACCGTGCCGCCCTCGGCATCTCGCAAGACAGCGACTGTATCGCCATTGTGGTGTCGGAGGAGACGGGTGGCATAAGCGTGGCTATAAAGGGACAGTTCCAGTTGAGGCTGTCGGCGGAGAAACTGGAGAATATCTTGTCGAAAGAAATGAACTTCTAATACTTTATTTCATATACTCCGCAAAGTCCGTCAGCCTCATATCCCCCTTGTTCACCAAGGTGTCGTGGAAGGCGAAGGCGGCACGCAGGGCGCAAGGCTCGTGTCCTTGCGAGGCAATGCGCTGATATTCGCGCAGAAGCGGACGGTAGTCGGGGTGGGCACAATTCTCTATTATCTCCTCTGCACGGCGAGCCGGACCCTTGCCGCGCAAGTCGGCAATGCCTTGCTCGGTAATTATCACGTCGACATCGTGCTCGGTAGAATCGATATGGCAGCACTGCGGAACGATGGCGCTAATGCAGCCGTTCTTGGCTGTAGACGGTGTGTAGAATATGCTTATAGAGCCGTTGCGCTCGTAGTCGCACGAGCCTCCGATGCCGTTCATCAGCTTCGAGCCGCACACGTGCGACGAGTTCTCGTTGCCATAGATGTCACATTCGAGAGCCGTGTTCATAGCTATAACGCCAAAGCGGTGGATAAGCTCTGCCGAGTTGCTAAGCTCGCTTGGGCGCAGCGTTATGCGCGACTTAAAGAAGCCGATGTTGTCGTACACCTTGCGCAAGCACTCGTTGCTAACCGTCATAGCAGCCACAGAGGCGTGCGCAATCTTGTCCTCAAGCATCATGTCGATGATGGCATCCTGCACCACCTCCGAGAAAACCTCAAGCTTAGGCAGCTGTGCGTTGTTGCCAATGGCACGCATTACGGCATTGCCCGTAACGCCCACACCGCTCTGGATAGGGAACATCGAGGGCGGTATATGACCCTTCTTAATGTCGTTAAGGAAGAAGTCGACAACGTGGTTGCCTATAGCCTCGGTCTCCGGCGTGACAGCCTTGAACGAGCGAGCCTCCTCCGGTATGCAGCACTCAACCACACCCACAAGCTTCGAAGGGTCGAGCTCGAGATACTCCTTGCCTATGCGTCCGCCCACCGACAACAGAGGGATAGGCTGGCGGTATGGATATTCGGCACACTCGTACTCGTCGTGCAGATAGCGCACACGTGGGTCGTGGAATGTGTTGAGCTCCAGTATCACACGTTTGGCAAGGCGCACGATGGTAGGCACAATGCCGTCGGCAGACGTAAGGAATATGCGCAGCTTGTCGCCGGCATCCTCAATGGCCGACACCTCGATTATAGCCCAGTCGATATCGCCGTAGAATCCACGGCGCAGGCGCTCTGCCATGTGTCCAAGGTGCATGTCCTCATAGTCTATCTCGCCCATGTTGGCATGGCGGCGGAAGTCGGCATTGGTAGAGAACGGTGCGCGAAACTTTATGGCATGGGCGTTGGCAAAGTCGCCCTCCAAGCTTTGGCACGACGATGCACCGGTGAGAATGCCCACCTTAAAGGGTCGTCCGGCGTCGTGTTCTGCCACCGCACGCTTAGACAATTCGCGTATCACAGCCTTTGGCACGCCGTTAGGTGTAAATCCGCTGAATCCTATGTTCTCTCCGTCCTTAATCATTGCCGCACCCTCGGCGGCCGTAATCTTTCTGTATGCCATATCCTGATGAAGTATTATATTGTCGGTTGCTTGTACATTTTATAGTAGGGGTATGCAAAGATACATATTATATTGAATAATTATACGAGCCGACAAAAGAAATTGTATAATTATTAACATATTTGTAATTAAATAGTAACTATAATGTATATATATACCAATAGCGTGGCTTTCTGTAAGTAGCTATAAGTAGATTAAGCGGCATCTAATTATTTTAAAAAACTAAATAGTGATACCACAATGCCAAAAAAAACAAAAAATCTCGGGCAAATTGTTGTTTGTATCAAATATAATGTCTAAATTTGCTGACATAATGTAATCCTTAGACAAATCTACAAAGAAAAATCAGCAATAAGAATGGATAAAATAGACAAACTCGACAAGAAAATCCTTAGTATTCTCTCTAAGAATGCACGTATTCCTTTTAAGGATGTAGCAGCTGAGTGTGGCGTGTCTCGCGCAGCCATCCATCAGCGTGTACAGCACCTCATTGCAGGTGGTGTGATAACAGGTAGCGGTTTTGATGTAAACCCCAAGAGCATAGGCTATAACACTTGCACATACGTTGGCATGAACCTTGAGCGTGGCAATATGTACAAGAATGTGGTGGAGAAGCTGCAGCACATTCCCGAGATTGTGGAGTGTCACTTCACAACCGGTCCTTACACCATGCTTCTTAAGGTATACGCCCGCGACAACGAGCAGCTCATGGACCTGCTCAACAACAAGATGCAGATGATTCCGGGCGTTGTGTCTACAGAGACACTTATCTCGCTCGACCAGAGCATCAAGCGTGAGATACCGGTACACCTCGAGGACTTTGAGGATTAATAGAATTATTAGAACAATAATGGAGGGTGTGTCAGAGCATACAGGTTCTGACACACCCTCTATGCATAACGACCAACCATTGCACACACATTATGGAATCTTTCCTTTTACACGAACACTTCAACGAGCTTGACAGCAAGGCTCCACGCATCCCCAACCGTCCGGTTGTGGGCATAACGACCAACTATGAGGGTATCGACGCCACTCTGCGCTCGGCCTACTACCGGCAGATAGTGGAGGCGGG
>USCM01000097.1 GCA_900553155.1 uncultured Prevotella sp.
CGTCAACTATATGGAGAAGCTTATGTAGACATTGGGGCAAGGGCATAAAAGCCTTGGCACCAGGTTGGCAAATACCTGCAACACACGCCCTGGAGGGGCAAAAGTATATACCACGATTACACTTTTGCGCTTTCAGGGCGTCTGTGCGCGAATAAGTTGCGACGGCACAATATGCCAAACGCAACAAACAAGAGTATAAGAAACTAAAATATTCAAGACGAACAAAGAGAAGATATAAACTATGAGAAATGTAACTTTAGTATTGGAAGACGGAACCAAGTTCCATGGTAAGTCATTCGGTTATGAAGCACCAGTGGCTGGAGAGGTCGTTTTCAACACAGCGATGATGGGCTACCCCGAGTCGCTCACCGACCCTTCGTACGCCGGACAGCTCATGACACTGACCTATCCGCTTGTAGGAAACTATGGCGTGCCTCCTTTCTCTTTTGAGGAGAACGGACTGCCCACGTTCATGGAGAGTGACAAAATCTACGCTTCGGCTATCATCGTGGCTGACTATAGTGAGGAGTACTGCCACTGGAACGCCGTTGAAAGTCTTGCCGAATGGCTCAAGCGCGAACACGTGCCGGGCATCACGGGCATCGACACCCGCGAGCTTACAAAGGTGCTGCGCGAGCATGGCGTTATGATGGGCAAGGTTATCTTCGACGACGAGCCTGAGAACATACCGACAGCCGAGTATGCTGGAGTTAATTTCGTGGATAAGGTTAGCTGCAAGGAGATAATCCGCTACAACGAGGGTGCCGACAAGAAGGTTGTGCTCGTCGACTGTGGTGTTAAGGCCAACATCATACGCTGCCTTATCAACCGCGGTTGCGAGGTAGTACGTGTGCCTTGGAACTACGACTATACCGATATGGAGTTTGACGGATTGTTCCTTGCCAACGGCCCTGGCGACCCCGACATGTGCGAGGCTGCCGTCAAGATTATACAGAAGCAGATGAGCCGCTCGGACAAGCCTATATGCGGTATCTGCATGGGCAACCAGCTGCTCGCTAAGGCTGCAGGCGCCCATATCTACAAGCTTAAGTACGGACACCGTTCGCACAACCAGCCAGTACGCATGGTTGGCACAGAGAAATGCTTCGTTACATCGCAGAACCACGGCTATGCCGTTGACGCCAAGACATTGGGCGCCGACTGGGAGGAGCTTTTCGTAAACATGAACGACGGCTCTAACGAGGGCATCCGCCACAAGTCGAAGCCTTGGTTCTCAAGCCAGTTCCACCCGGAGGCATGCTCGGGTCCGGTAGACACCGAGTTCATGTTCGACAAGTTTGTGGAAGCAATGAAGTAAGTGAAAAGAGAAGAACGAAAAGTGAAAAATCCAAATGTTTAAGTTTGTATGTTTATGGCATCAGCCATTTAGACATCAAACATTAATCAATTAAGCATTAGAATAAATGAAAGACGAAAATATAAAGAAAGTATTGTTGCTCGGTTCGGGTGCCTTGAAGATTGGCGAAGCGGGCGAGTTCGACTATTCTGGCTCTCAGGCTCTTAAGGCTCTGCGCGAAGAGGGTGTGAAAACTGTGCTCATCAACCCTAACATCGCAACCGTGCAGACATCTGAGGGTGTAGCCGACCAGATTTATTTCCTTCCCGTTCAGCCTTACTTCGTTGAGGAGGTTATCAAGAAGGAGCGTCCGGACGGCATCCTTCTCTCGTTCGGTGGACAGACTGCTCTAAACTGTGGTGTTGAACTTTACCGCCAGGGCATCCTCGAGAAGTACAACGTAAAGGTGCTTGGTACACCGGTTCAGGCCATTATGGAC
Organism: uncultured Prevotella sp.; assembly: GCA_900553155.1. Lineage (GTDB taxonomy): Bacteria > Bacteroidota > Bacteroidia > Bacteroidales > Bacteroidaceae > Prevotella. The sequence goes on from USCM01000097.1 coordinate 1,797, forward strand.
ACTGAGGACCGTGAGCTATTCGTCCAGAAACTCGACGAAATCGACGTCAAGACTATCAAGAGCGAGGCTTGCGAGACAATGGAGCAGACATGCAAGGCTGCTGCCGAACTGGGCTACCCTGTCATCATCCGTGCCGCTTACGCTCTCGGTGGACTGGGTTCGGGCTTTGCCGACAACGAGGAAGAACTCGTTAAGCTCGCCGAGAAGGCTTTCTCTTTCTCGCCACAGGTATTGGTTGAGAAGAGCCTCAAGGGCTGGAAGGAGATAGAGTATGAGGTGGTGCGCGACCGCTACGACAACTGTATCACCGTATGTAATATGGAGAACTTCGACCCTCTGGGCATCCACACCGGCGAGTCGATCGTTATCGCTCCATCGCAGACACTCACCAACTCGGAGTATCACAAGCTCCGCGCTCTTGCCATCAAGATTATCCGCCACATCGGTATCGTGGGCGAGTGTAACGTGCAGTATGCTTTCGACCCTCAGTCGGAAGACTATCGCGTTATCGAGGTGAACGCTCGTCTGAGCCGTTCGTCTGCCCTTGCATCTAAGGCTACTGGTTATCCTCTCGCCTTCGTTGCCGCCAAGCTCGGTATGGGCTATGGTTTGTTCGAGTTGAAGAACTCTGTAACCAAGACTACAAGCGCCTTCTTCGAGCCTGCACTGGACTATGTTGTCTGCAAGATACCACGTTGGGACCTCTCTAAGTTCCGTGGTGTAGACAAGGAGTTGGGCTCTTCAATGAAGTCGGTAGGTGAGGTTATGGCTATCGGCCGCAACTTCGAGGAGGCTATACAGAAAGGTCTGCGTATGATAGGCCAGGGCATGCACGGCTTCGTGGAGAACAAGGAGCTTGAGATTGAGGACATCGACGCAGCTCTGCGCGAGCCTACCGACAAGCGCGTGTTTGTTATCTCTAAGGCTATGCACAAGGGCTATACTGTAGACCAGATACACGACCTTACCAAGATTGACAAGTGGTTCCTTGAGAAGCTCAAGCACATCATCGACATAGACGAGGCTATGAAGAAGTGCAACATCAACACTCTCGACAAGGAACTGCTCCGCACTGCAAAGGTATACGGCTTTACCGACTTCCAGATAGCACGTGCCGTTGGCTTGGAGGACGAGCTTAAGTCTATGCGTAAGGCATCGCTCGTTGTACGCTCACGTCGTAAGAACTACGGCATCCTGCCTGTTGTCAAGCAGATTGATACATTGGCTGCCGAGTATCCAGCACAGACCAACTATCTGTACGTAACATACGCTGGCGTAAAGAGCGACATTACCTTCGAGAACGACAAGCGTTCTATCATCGTACTCGGCTCGGGCGCTTACCGCATCGGTTCGTCTGTAGAGTTCGACTGGTGTGGCGTTCAGGCGCTCAACACCATCCGCAAGGAAGGCTACCGCTCGGTTATGATAAACTATAACCCTGAGACCGTGTCGACCGACTATGATATGTGTGACCGTCTATACTTCGACGAGCTTACATTCGAGCGCGTTATGGACATCATCGACCTTGAGACACCTCACGGTGTAATCGTTTCTACCGGTGGTCAGATTCCTAACAACCTTGCAGTTCTTCTCGACGAGCAGCATGTGCCTATCCTCGGTACCAAGGCTCAGGATATCGACAACGCTGAGGACCGCGCCAAGTTCTCGCAGATGCTTACCAACAACGGCATCAACCAGCCTGAGTGGAGCGCACTTACAAGTATGGAGGATATCGACCGCTTTATCGAGCGTGTAGGATTCCCGGTACTTGTGCGTCCGTCGTACGTACTTTCTGGTGCTGCCATGAACGTTTGCTCTAACGAGGACGAGCTTAAGCGATTCCTGCAGTTGGCTGCCAACGTTAGCGAGGATCACCCGGTTGTAGTGAGCAAGTTCATCGAGCATGCCAAGGAGATTGAGATGGATGCCGTTGCCAAGAATGGCGAGATTATCGCATACGCTATCTCTGAGCACATCGAGTTTGCCGGTGTACACTCTGGTGACGCTACTATCCAGTTCCCGCCTCAGAAACTCTATGTCGAGACAGTACGCCGTTGTAAGCGTGTAGGCCGTCAGATTGCCAAGGAGTTGCACATCAACGGACCATTCAACATTCAGTTCATGGCTCGCGACAACGATATCCTCGTTATCGAGTGCAACTTGCGTGCATCACGTTCGTTCCCATTCGTAAGCAAGGTTCTGAAGATTAACCTCATCGAACTGGCTACTCGCGTAATGCTTGGATTGCCTGTTGAGAAGCCGAGCAAGAACCTCTTCGACCTCGACTACGTTGGTATCAAGGCTTCACAGTTCTCGTTCAACCGCTTGCAGAAGGCCGACCCAGTGCTTGGCGTAGACATGAGCTCTACCGGTGAGGTAGGTTGCTTGGGCGACGACACCAACACAGCATTGCTTAAGAGTATGCTCTCTGTAGGCCACCGCATCCCGAAGAAGAACATCCTTCTTTCTACAGGTGGTGCAAAGCAGAAGGTTGCCATGCTCGACGCTGCCAAGATGCTTATAGAGAACGGCTACAACCTCTACGCTACTGGCGGTACAAGCAAGTTCCTTAATGAGAACGGTATAAAGAACACACACGTGCTCTGGCCTTCAGAGGAGGGTGACGAGCCTAAGGCTCTCGACCTGTTGCACAATCACACTATCGATATGGTTGTCAACATACCGAAGAACCTTACAAGCTCAGAGCTAAGCAACGGCTACAAGATCCGTCGTGCCGCAATCGACCTCAACGTGCCGCTTATCACCAACGCCCGTCTTGCAAGTGCGTTCATCTACGCATTCTGCACAACAAAGATTGAGGATATCGACATCAAGGCTTGGGGTGAGTACTAATATTCAAGTTGAGAATTAAGAATTGAGAGTTGAGAGTTATGAAATCCCAACTCTCAATAACATAAAAAAACGACAATAGAGACTATGACAGACAACCGTTATAGGGTTGTCTGTCATAGTCTCTATTGTCGTTTTTTTATAGCTTAATGATACACATTTTTTTCTTTATGAAAGATATCAGATGAATATTTGTACGAATCATTAAAAAAAAGTATATTTGTAAATCAAAACAACTGATTATGAAATATCCTATTGGCATACAAGATTTTAAAAAGATACGGAAGGATGGTTTTGTTTATATTGACAAGACTGCTTTGTTGTATAAACTAGTAAATGAAGGTTCTATTTTCTTTCTGAGTCGTCCAAGACGATTCGGAAAGAGTCTGCTTGTGTCAACGCTTAAATATTATTTTAGTGGGGAGAAGAATCTCTTCACTGGGCTTGCCATCGATTCATTGGAAACCAAATGGGAGCAATATCCTATATTTCATATCGACTTTAACGGAAGCGACTTCACCGTTCCTCATACCCTACAACGACTTATCAAGGGACGCGTTGAAGACTGGGAGCACGAATACGGCTTCCAAGGAAACCCCGACTATTCACCTGGTGAACGCTTTGTCAGACTACTTGCCCACGTACATAAGCAGACGTGCAAGCGTTGTGTGGTGCTTATTGACGAATACGATAAGCCATTGCTTGACGTGCTCGACACAGAACGTAAAGTAAAACTTGACGATGAGGAACTGTTGATGGAAGATTATAACCGTGAGACGCTCAAAGGTTTCTACTCTGTATTTAAGGCTGCCGACCAAGACTTGCGATTTGTGCTGCTTACGGGTGTTACCAAGTTCTCGCAGGTGAGCGTCTTCAGCGGATTCAATCAGCCCGAGGACATCAGTATGAACGCAAAGTATGATGCGATATGTGGCATAACGAAGGAAGAATTGGAGATGGTGTTCCACGGCGAGATTGACGCAATGGCAGAGGAAATGGGCATGACTTACGAAGAAGTGCGCGATATGCTGCAACGTCATTATGACGGCTATCACTTCAGTAATAAAATGATCGACATCTTCAATCCGTTTAGTGTGCTCAATGCATTAAACAGCCGTAGCATTCAGGATTATTGGTTCCGCACCGGCACACCTACTTATCTCGTACGTCTGCTCAATCATACCAACGAGAATCTTAACGACCTGACAGGCAATTATTATGACACGTCAGAGTTTGTTGACTATAGAGCAGATGTGGAGCGCCCGTTGCCAATGATTTATCAGAGCGGATATCTGACGATAAAGGATTACGACCCTTATTCTAATTCATACTTGCTTGACCTTCCGAACAACGAGGTGAAGAAAGGTTTCTTGACGCTTCTCGCCTCCAACTATCTCGGAACAAAAGAGTCGGCAACAACGCTTGCCATTCAGCTTTATCGTGCCTTACAGCATGACGACCTCGACACATGGCGCAAGAGCCTCACAGCTTTCTTTGCAAGCATACCTTACACTATGCGTCGCAAGGATATGGAAACGGAGAAGGAACGCTATTTCCACTATACGTTCTACTTGATTTTCCGCATCCTTAGTACCTATATTGTGCTTACCGAAAAGCAGCAGAGCGAGGGAAGAGCAGACTGCATTATCGAAACAAAAACCTGCGTCTGTATCTTCGAATTCAAGCTTGACGGTACAGCTGAGGAGGCATTGCAGCAAATCGAAGACAAGGGCTACGCACGTCCGTACGAGGCAGACAGTCGCCAAATACGCAAAATAGGCGTCAGCTTCTCGTCGAAGACTGGCACTATAGAAGAATGGAAAGAGGCTTGATGTTATACAAGTCTTTATTTTAAATATACTTATATGACACTAAATCGTACTTGGCTCGCCTTTGCCAACAGAAAAAGGTGTAGACATGCTGACGCAATCCATAGTCTTGGATTTATCAGCTGGAGAATGGGAAGAGCACGTTTTTCTATTGGAGACATTGTGTATCTTTTTATGTCTGATGAGCGTTGTGTACGCTTTAAAATGGTGGTGACCGCAGATAATTGCAAACGTGAAGACCAAGCGTTTTGGGTAGAAACACCACCTAAAGAAAACGATACCTATAAACTTGAACTACTTGAAGAATATGAAGGCACAAAGCTTTCTGAAAAAGAGCTGTGTATGCATGGCTTGAAGGGAGGCAGATCTCTTGAGATTCCTAATTGCAACAATACAGAACTTATTAGCTACATTAAATCAATATTCTAAGATACTAATGATGGTATACTAAGCAAGATACAGTAAGAGAATTTATCGCTTCCAAAGCGACTCAATATTTTATTCCAAATCGGTCATTAGAAAAAGCTTCTTGTCATTTTTCTAATGACCGATTTGAATTTATGAGAGTAAACAGGCTGACTCATGCATGTTTTGCTCTTAATAATTGAGATT
>USCM01000098.1 GCA_900553155.1 uncultured Prevotella sp.
TGGTATCTTATCCATAATATGTATGTTGTTTTAATGTTTATATTTTCTCAAGGAACGCACGTGTCACCTCGAACGAACCCTCAGCCATGCGCTCCCAGAAGTCGAAGTACATCTGTGCCTTGTGGTCCTTCAAGGGGATGTCGCTAATGATGCGGAAGGAGATGAACGGGGTGTTGTAGATGTGGCAAGTCTGTGCTATAGAGCAGCTCTCCATGTCCACAGCGGTAGCCTCGGGGAACTGGTCGACAATCGACTGCATCTTCTCTCGAGTGTTGACAAACCAGTCGCCGGTAACTATCAAACCGCTGCGAACGTGTGTCGCGCAATCGAGCGATGTTGCCTTCTCAACCAAATCCTTTGGGCAAGCGAATGTTGCAGGCATGCCAAGAACCTGACCTGGTTTGCACTCGTCGCCGCAATAGACGTCGTGATAGCAGCACTCCGAGCTTACTACCACATTAGTTACCTCCAGCGAGGTGTCCACTCCGCCAGCCACACCGGTAGACACAACAAGGTCGGGGTGGTAGAGGGCTATCATCTCGGCGGCTCCAACAGCCGAGTTTACCTTGCCGATGCCACACTGCTGCATCACAACCTCGTTGTGGGCTATGCGTCCGGTAACAAACTTGCGTCCGCCGTGAACTTCTTCTTTCATGTCGGTGGCTATGGTTGTGAGCTGTGCAAACTCCTTGTCCATTGCCACAATTATACCTATCTTCATTATTATTTAATATTGTTATTATGCTTGATTGGCTTTAACAGGAGCTTTAGTTATGTCATATCGGGTTTTAACAAGAGCCTCGTTAATGCTTGGCAAAGTTACAAAAAAAAGGCGGGACCTGTGTGAGGACCCGCCGTTATAATTTGTTTTCTCACGAAAACAATTATTAATCAACAACAAAATTCATTCATTTACGAATTCTACCTCTGTAGAAAACTCTTGATAATTGTTCTTAATAACATTGCTTAATGTGTATGAAACGTAACCTGATGTATGTGTACTTAATGATGTATGTGAACTTAATTATATAACTCTCTAATATATCGACTTATAACTCTCTGATTATTGCGTCTGTCATTTTACGTTTGCAAAGTTAGGTGATGTGGCGCGAACATACAAATTTATTCAATAAACACCCCGTTTTTCTCCACGAAAAGCGTAGCGATTATGCAATAGTTTGCGTAACTTTGCAAACTGAAAATATAAACGTTTATACATATATACAATGAAGACATTGAAACGATTGCTTCCAGACTTGCTGGTAGTATTATTGTTTGCGGTTGTTGCGTTTGCCTACTTCTTCCCGGCAGACACCGAGGGCCGCATCCTTTATCGTCATGACTCTTCTGCCGGACGTGGTGCCGGACGAGAGCTTACGGAGTATTATCAGCGCACAGGAGAGGTGCCTCGTTGGACCAACTCGCTCTTCGGCGGTATGCCTACCTACCAGATGGCGCCGTCGTACGACAGCCAGAAGGTGCTCAACGAGGTGGGCAAGTTCTATCATCTGTGGTTGCCCGAGAATGTGTGGTACGTCTTTGCCTACTTGTTGGGCTTCTATATCTTGCTGCGTGCCTTCGACTTCCGCCGCGAGTTGGCTGTGCTTGGCTCTATAATATGGGCTTTCAGCAGCTACTTCTTTATCATTATAGCTGCCGGCCATATATGGAAGGTGGTGGCATTGGCTTATCTGCCACCGATGATAGGCGGTGTTGTGCTGGCTTACAGGGGCAAGTATGTATGGGGATTTGTGGTAACCGCCCTCTTTACAGCCCTTGAGATACAGGCCAACCACGTACAGATGACCTACTATTATATGTTCATCGTCCTCTTCATGGTGCTTGCATATCTGTGGCTGGCGGTTAGGGAGAAGAAGTTGGCCCAGTTTGCCAAAGCCACCGGCGTGTGTCTTGTGGCTGCCGTGTTGGGTGTTGTTGTCAACCTTAGCAACCTCTACCACACCTGGCAGTACACCCAGGAGTCGATGCGCGGAAAGAGCGAGCTTGTAAAGAAGAACTCTTCCAACCAGACCAGCAGCGGTCTCGACCGCGACTACATCACGCAGTGGAGCTACGGCATCGATGAGACATGGACCCTGCTCGTGCCCAACACCAAGGGTGGAGCGTCTGTTCCGCTTGCCCGCAACGAGAAGGCAATGGCAAAAGCCAACCCTCAATTCTACGAGGTATATCAGCAGATGGGTCAGTATTGGGGCAATCAGCCAGGCACAAGCGGTCCGGTGTATGTGGGCGCGTTTGTGTTTATGCTCTTCATTCTCGGCTTGTTCATCGTCAAAGGCCCTATGAAGTGGGCTTTGTTTGCAGCCACTGTGTTGTCCGTCCTGTTGTCGTGGGGTAGAAACTTTATGTGGTTCACCGACCTCTTCCTCGACTATGTGCCTATGTATGCCAAGTTCCGTACCGTGGCATCCATACTCGTCATTGCCGAGTTTACCATACCGCTGCTCGCCATGCTCGCCTTGAAGGAGCTGTTGCAGAATCCGCAGTCGCTTAAGGAGAAGGTTACGGTGCGCGAGCGTATCGTCAACTTCATCTTCTTCACACCGCTCGGAGCCGTGGCTACCAAGCGTCGCGACTATCTGTGGATAAGCTTCGTGCTGTCGGCAGGCTGTGCGTTCCTCTTCGCCATCATGCCTACGGTGTTCTTCCCCGACTATATCTCGTCGGCAGAGATGAATGCCTTGAAGCAGATACCAAGCGAGTATCTTGGTCCGCTTATCGCCAATCTGCGTGAGGTGCGCATATCCATCTTCACCGCCGACTGCTGGCGTTCGTTCTTCATCATCGTATTGGGAACAGCCATATTGCTGCTTGCCCTCAAGAAGAAGCTGCAAACCAAGTATGCCGTGGGAGCCATCGTTGTGCTTTGCCTTGTGGATATGTGGCAGGTCAACAAGCGCTACCTCAACGACGAGATGTTTGTGGAGCGCAGCGTTAGAGAGACACCTCAGCAGGAGACGGCTACCGACCGTCAGATTTTGCAAGACCATGGCAAGGACTATCGTGTGCTCAACTTGGCGTCTAACACCTTCAACGAGAACGAGACATCTTACTATCACAAGTCTATTGGCGGCTACCATGCAGCCAAGCTGCGCCGTTATCAGGAGATGATCGACTACTATATCTCGTCCGAGATGCAGCGCCTTATGCCTGCCGTAGCCAATGCGCAGGGCGATATGACACGTGTGCCGGGCGACTCGATATACCCCGTGCTCAACATGCTCAACACTCGCTACTTCATCATACCGCTTCAGGGCGGACAGACTGTGCCTTTGCAGAATCCCTATGCCTACGGCAATGCGTGGTTTGTAGACAACATCAAGTATGTTGACAATGCCAACCAGGAGATTGACGCCATACGCTCTCTCGACCTGCGCCACGAGGCTGTAGCCGACAAGAAGTTTGCCGAGACCCTTGGCACAGCCCAGAAGCAGGGCAACACATCGCTCGTAACGCTCAAGAAGTATGATGCCAACGAGCTTACCTACAACGTACAGTCGCAGAACGGCGGCATCGTTGTCTTCTCGGAGATATACTATCCGGGCTGGACAGCAACCGTCGACGGCGAGAGTGTACCCGTAGGACGTGTCAACTACATCCTGCGTGCCATCAACGTCAAGCCGGGACAGCACACTGTGGTGCTGACGTTCAAGCCGCAGTCGGTAAAGAACACCGAGACGGCAGCATACGTTGCTTATCTGCTTCTTGTGCTCGCTATTGTTGCCGGCGTACTTTTGGAGATTAAGAGACAGAAGAAGGAAGGCGAGATAAAGAAGTCGGAGCCTTCTAAACAATAAGTAGACAGCCTGTTATGCAATTCAGCACACCAGTTGTTATAACGCCCGCAAGGTTCGCCATAGAGCCTTGCGAGCGTATGCTTTTTGTAGGGTCGTGCTTTGCCGACAATATAGGTCAGCGCTTCGTGGCCGACAAGTTTCGCGCCGTGGTCAATCCGGACGGCGTGATGTACAATCCGGCAAGCATCCTGCACACTGTAGACCGATATGTAGACAAACTAAAGGCCGAAGGCACCGAGCCGCCTCGGACAGCCGTCTTTACGCTTGGCACCAACCATGTGTACATACTTAACGAGACGGGCGAGATAGTGGACAACTGCCGTAAGCGGCCCCAACGGCTCTTTACCGAACGCGAGCTTACCATAGACCAGTGTGCCGAATACTTGGGCAAGGCCATCAGCAGGCTGCGTGGTGTCAACCCGGATGTGCGCGTTGTGCTTACCGTAAGCCCCATACGCTATGCCAAGTATGGCTTTCATGGCAGCCAGTTGTCAAAGGCTGTGCTTCTGCTTGCAGCCGACAAGGTGGTGCGAGAGCACGACGTGGTAGAATACTTCCCGGCTTACGAGATAGTGAACGACGAGCTGCGCGACTACCGATTCTACCGCGAAGACATGCTTCACCCTTCCGACCAGGCTGTAGAGTATATATGGCAGCGTTTCGGCGACACTTATTTCAGCGATAATACACGTCGCTTTCTTGAAGAATGGCGTCCGGTGAAAGCCGCTTTGGGGCACCGGCCGTTCAATGCGGACAGCGAAGAACACAAGGAGTTTCTTCGCAAGACAATGGAGAAAGCGGCTGCGTTGAAGGAAAAATATGAGGGATTAGAAATGATTTAGGAGGTACGGCAAAGCCATACCTCCTATTTTTTGCTTTATCAAAAGCTTTACTTTTTCTTAGTCTTTGCACGCTCATCACGCAGGATGTTCTGCATGGTGTATACTATCTGCGGGTTCTTCTCGGCAAGGTTGTTGCTTTCCCACTCGCTTGCAGAGATGTCGAAGAGCTGTGGCATAGGGTTGTTTCCGGTCTCAACCTTCGGTCCCCATTGTATCATCTTTGGACCGTTGCTTGGCTCGATGTACTTCCACTGCTTTGTGCGTACCGAGATAACGTGGTTAGAGGCAAGCTCAAGCACGTACTTGCGGTTGTTGTTGTCCTTGCCAATGAGTGTAGACATGCAGTCCTCGCTGTCGGGAGCTGTGCCCTGCGGCATGCGTGCGCCAATCATGTTGGCAAACGAGCGCATATAGTCTATCTGCGAGAGAAGAGCGTCGGATGTCTGTCCGCCCTTAATCTTGGCAGGCCATCTAACGATAGCCGGCACACAGGTGCCGCCCTCGAAAGCGCTGTACTTGTGGCCGCGCCATGGGCCGGAAGGCTTGTGTCCGTTGAGCAGCTCTTCTGCCTGATCCTTGTAGCCGTCGTCAACGATAGGGCCGTTGTCGCTTGTAAGGATGATGATGGTGTTGTCGGCGATGCCCAGCTTGTCAAGGGTCTCCATTATCTGACCTACCGACCAGTCGAACTGAACGATTGCGTCGCCACGCAATCCCATGCTGCTCTTGCCGCGGAAGCGCTGGTGCGGGAATCGTGGAACGTGTACGTCGTTGGTGGCAAAGTACATAAAGAACGGGTTGTTCTTATTGGCCTTGATAAAGTTGATGGCGCGCGATGTTATAGAGTCGGCAATGTTCTCGTCCTTCCAGAGTGCCTTGCCGCCGCCACGCATATAGCCAATACGGCCTATGCCGTTGACGATAGACTGGTTGTGGCCGTGGCTCGACTGTAGGTTGTAGCACAGTTCGGGGTTCTGCTTGCCGGTAGGTTCGCCGGGGAAGTTCTTCTTGTAGCTCACCTCGATAGGAGCGTTGGCGTCCCAGTTGGCAACGCTGCCGTTCTCTATAAAGACGCAAGGCACGCGGTCGGCGGTGGCAGCCATGATGTAGTGGTAGTCGAAGCCGAGGTCGGCAAGGCTTGCCGGCAGCGGAGCGTTCCAGTCCTGTGTTCCAGCCTTGTCGCCCAATCCGAGGTGCCACTTGCCAATGGCGCAAGTGCGGTAGCCTTGGCTGCGGAACATGTCAGCCATGGTGTAGTCCTCTGGACGTATAATCATGCCAGCGTTGCCGGCAGCAACGTCGGTACCGGGACGACGCCAGGCATACTCGCCGGTAAGGATAGAATAGCGAGACGGTGTACTTGTGGCGGCGATAGCGTGTGTATCGGTGAAGCGGATGCCCTGATTGGCAAGGCGGTCGACGTTAGGAGTCTCCACGTTCTTGGCTCCGTAGCAGCCCAAGTCGCCATAGCCGAGGTCGTCGGCAAGAATCATAATCACGTTAGGACGGTTGGGGTCGGTGTTGGGCTTGGCTTTCTTCGCAGCGTGTGCAGCCTGTGCGGCAAACGGTGCAAGAAGCGACAATGCCAAATAAGATTTGTTCATTGTTATTGTTGTTTGTTTATTAGATTGTATAAACAGGCAGGAGGCTGTGCCTTGATGGCATAAAGCCTCCTGCTTTATTAGTATTCCGTTTTTTTTTATTTATCTCTCAAGTTAGGGTTGATGTTCTGCTCTGATAGTGGAACAGGCCATGTGTAGTCTTGCGGAGCACGGAAGTTGCGCTTGCCTACATACCAACGGCACTTACCAGTTGGGTCAACCTCCTTAGAGCTTGAGTATTTTGTAGCGTTGGGATAAGGTGCACCCCAAATCTTGCCAACAAGCACCTTGTCGGCAATCTGCCAACGGAAGATATCCCAAAGACGTATACCCTCGTAAGCCAACTCTACGCGACGCTCGTGGCGTACAATCTCGCGCAGCTTATCGGGATTGGTCTCGGTAATAGCAGGCATGTGTACATCGGCACGACCACGTACCTTGTTGATTGTAAGGTCGAGCAAAGTCTGGTCGATAGTCTGATTGCTTTCAATCATCGATTCGAGGTAGCTAAGCAGCACCTCAGCATAGCGGATGATAGGAGTAACTGCCGAGTAGCTTGTGAGGTCAGCGATAGGATCGCTGTTATAATACTTGCGCCACATAAAGCCAGTACGCGAAGCCTCTGACGAGTAGTCGAGACGCTCCTTCTTGCCTTGCTCATAATCAGGACTCATACGATACTCGGTTCCGCGGAATGTAGCACCATTATAAAATATGGTGTAGTCGAGACGTGGGTCGCGGTTCTTGCCCAAGTTGTTAGAATCGTATCTTGGGTCGTCGTAGCTGAAAGGTGTAC
>USCM01000099.1 GCA_900553155.1 uncultured Prevotella sp.
CCTGCCGTAATGGCAAGCTCTTGCCATGTAAGCACCTCAAGGATGCCCGGCTCGTACATATACAATGCGTAGATGGCGCCACCCAATGCACAGCAGGCTATGAGCGCGGCAAGCAGGCCAAGAGCCATGTATCTACGCACAAACGGGCCACGTATAAAGCCCCACGAGGCTCCAACGAGCTTCATTGTGTGTATGGAGAAACGGCGGGCGTATATGCTAAGGCGCACCGTGTTGTTGATGAGCGAGAACGAGACGATGGTAAGCAGCAAGGCTATTGCCAACAACACAACACTTATCTTGGCTATGTTGGCATTAACCTGGTCGACAAGATCCTTCTCGTACTTAACCTCGCTAACCTTGGGGTAGCTCTTGAGTTCCTTGGATATGTACCGCAGCGAGTCGCTGTTGGCATAATCGGCGTTGAGCGTCAGCTCCACAGAAGACAGGAATGGGTTGGCGTCGGCAAACTCGCGAGGGTCGGCACCCAACGTCTTTATGCCCTCACGCAGAGCCTGCTCCTTGCTTACATAGGCGAGGCTGCATACGTATGGGCGCTTCTGGAGCTTGGCACAAAACTGCCTTGCCTCACCAGACGTCATGTCGTCCTGAAGCATCATTGTCACCACGATGTTCTGTTTTACATAATTGGAAAGGTTGCGGGCTATGAGCACCGAGAACACTACCATTCCCAATAGGATAAGCACCATTGCCGTGCTTATGCACAACGTTATTGCCTGCAATCCTTGACGATTGCCGGACTTAGTTCTTTTCTTTGCCATTTCGAAATGGGTATATTATACCAAATTTCCTGCAAAATAACAAAAAAAAAATCGGATTGGCGAGTGATTAACGACAATTAACATGCAATAAAGCCGCAACTAAAGCGTTATACAATAAACAAAAAGCCATATTAATATGTCTACAATACTTTATCCATCGCCTATCGTCGGACCGATACACAGCCGCCGATTGGGCATCTCGCTCGGAGTGAACGTCAATCCTGCCGACTCAAAGATATGCACCTTCGACTGCATATACTGCGAAGTGGGCTACAACAGTTGGCACCGCCCTACATCCAAGCGCCCGTCAAGAGAGCACATAGCCTCGTGCCTCGAAGCAAAACTGAAGGAGATGAAGGCGCAAGGCTCCAATCTTGACGTCATAACCTTCTCTGGCAACGGAGAGCCTACCGGACACCCCCACTTCTTAGGCATCGTGGAAGACACCATACTGCTGCGCAACAGGTACTACCCGGAGGCTAAGGTGTCGGTCCTTACAAACTCTACCCTCGCCCACATACCCGAGGTACACCGTGCTCTCGAACTGGTGGACAACAACATCATGAAGCTCGACACCATAGACCCCGACTATATAAATAAGGTGGACCGCCCCACATCCACGGCTTACGACGTGGAGGAGGTGATAGAGCAGATGCAGTTGTTCAAGGGCCATGTCATCATACAGACAATGTTTATGCACGGCACCGACGACTTGGGCAATGACGTATCCAACACCTCCGACCGCTACGTCGACCCGTGGCTCGACGCCATACGGCGCATCAAGCCAAGCGAGGTGATGATATACACCATCGACCGCGACACCCCGTGCGCACATCTAAGCAAGGCCACGCACGACGAACTGAACGCCATACGCGACCGTGTTGCTGCCGAAGGCTTCGAGTGTATCGCCGCCTACTAAGGCTGGTTAGGCATCCATGCCTTGGCTAAGTATGTCGGCAGGGGTCTCCACCAAGGTGGTGGCTCCATGCCGCAAGAGGAAGTCGCGGTCGCGAAATCCCCACAACACGCTGATGCATGGCATGCCCGAATTGCGCGCCGTCTCAATATCCACATCGCTGTCGCCTATGTATACGGCGCCATCGGCAGTGACACCAAGCTGTCGCATAGCCTCTATCACGGTGTCGGGAGCCGGCTTCTTGCGGATGTCCTCGCGCTCGCCAATAGCCACCGGCACAAGAGAGCCAAAGAAGTGGCGGCACAACTCCTGCGTCGCGGCATAGAACTTATTGCTAACCACAGCCACCTTCTTGCCGCGACGGTGCAGCTCCTGAAGCAGGTCCATCACCCCGTCGTATGGCTTGGTGGTGTCCAGATTGTGCTCCATGTAATGCTTGCGGAAGTCGGCATACGTCTTGCTGAACGCCGGATTGTTCTCGCCGTCGGGCACGGCACGCTCCATAAGCTTCTTAACACCGTTGCCCACAAACCGTCTTACCTCGTCAAGGGTGCGCTCGGGCATGCCGTTTGTGCGCAAGGCATAGTTGCAACTTGCGGCAAGGTCGCCAAGAGTGGACAGCAATGTGCCGTCCAAATCAAAAATATATGTGCTATACATACCTTATAATATATAATACCTTCTTTATAATAAACAATACCTTCTTTTAAAAACAAGTGCGAAGGTAGCCATAATAATCATAATACGTATAAAAAAAATAAATTTATTTTGTCAGATATCCCAATTCATATACCTTTGCACCCGAAAACAATAACGCATAAAACCATTTGAAACATGAAGAAGAAGAAAAGCAACAAAAGAAAATATCTCATACCCTTAGGAGTGTGCCTGTTGGTTGTCCTGGGTACGGTATACTACTTTTTCTTTGCCTCTATGTCGTCAAGCGATGAGACAAAGTATGTCTATATCGACAACGACGACACCATCGACTCGGTTTACACCAAAGTGGCTGAGGTGGCAAAGGCAAGCAGCATGACCGGATTCAAGACCCTTGCAAGCCACAGCAAGTATGCCGACAACATACGCACCGGACGCTACGGCATCCGCCCGGGAGAGGGCGCGTTTGTTGTGTTCCGCCACCTTAAGAACGGGCTGCAGACACCTGTGAACCTCGTTGTGCCGTCGGTACGCACCACCGAACGATTAGCTGCCGAACTGTCGAAGAAGCTCATGCTCGACAGCGCAACCATATACCACGCTCTTGCCGACGAGGCAACCTGCAAGAAGTATGGCTACGGCACGGCAACCATTGCCGCAATGTTCATCCCCAACACGTACGACATCTACTGGAACGTTAGCGCCGAAAAGCTGCTCGACCGCATGCAGAAGGAGAACCAGAAGTTCTGGAACCACGAACGCACGGAGAAGGCACGCCTCATAAAGCTCAGCCCGGTGGAGGTTAGCACCTTGGCAAGCATCATTGACGAGGAGACAGCCAACGACGGCGAGAAGCCAATGGTGGCTGGCATGTACTACAACCGACTGATGCTGCGCAATGGCGAATATCCCAACGGTATGCCATTGCAGGCAGACCCAACCATCAAGTTTGCCTGGAAGCGGTTCGACCTCAAGCGTATCTACAACAACCTGCTGTCCATCAACAGTCCATACAACACCTACAAGAACCCCGGACTGCCCCCTGGACCAATACGCATACCGTCCATAGCTGGCATCGACGCCGTGCTAAACCACGTGCACCACGACTATATATACATGTGTGCCAAGGAAGACTTCAGTGGCACGCACAACTTTGCACGTACATACAACGAGCACCTGCAGAACGCCAAGCGCTACAGCGAGGCTCTGAACAAGAGAGGAATAAAATAAAGAAAATGCCGGGTTCTTCGCAGAATCCGGCATCATTATCAATAGGTATTAGTCTTTTCTTAAGGTAAAAAGATTGTATTCAGGATAACACCACAAAGGTAGGGCTTTTAGATGTAACTTCCAAATAAATTTTCATGTTATTAAGCATAAAATCGCTTTTATTGCCACCCTACCCTTTTCTACCTGCAATACAGCCGCCATCAGACATCGCAACCTTATTTGTTGAACAACAGAGTAGATCTGCCTACATTCTGCAAGCTATATAGATGATATAAATCAATATATCCCCTATATCAAGCAAAAAAGCCAAGAAAAATGGCAGAAACATTTGGTCGTGTCAAAAGAAATGGCTACCTTTGCACTCGCAATTAAGAAACACACCTTATTGCGAACAAAAATGGCTCCGTAGCTCAACTGAATAGAGCATCTGACTACGGATCAGAAGGTTGCAGGTTTGAATCCTGCCGGAGTCACAGCTTTTTATCAACTCATTCCACAAAGAGGACGTTATTTATATGACGCCCTCTTTTTTTATTATAGAAACTAAAATAATACCCCAATGAAATAAATGGCACAAAACTTTGCCAGTATCAGAAATATATAGTATTTTTGCACTTACAATCACATTTATGTTGCAACATATTAATATGAAGAAATTGCTCATCCCCTTTGTCTTAATGACAATAGTACTGTTATTCGACGCCTGTTCGTCTGCAAAACAGGTGGCTTATTTCCAGAATATCGATTCTACAAGTCTCGCAGCATCAAAGGGTCTCTACGACGCACGCATTATGCCAAAGGACCTTTTGACTATAACTGTCGTTACATCCAACCCTTCTACATCTATGCCGTTCAACCTCTCTATCTCAAGCACACTTAGTGCTGATGGACGTTTAGGCGGTAGTTCGGGCTCGCTCTTGCAGTATCTCGTCGACAACAACGGCGATATCGAATTTCCGGTCGTAGGCAAGCTGCATGTCGCCGGTCTTACCAAGGATCAGTGCGAAGACCTTATAAAGTCGAAGGTTAAGCCTTATCTCGCCGAGACAGAGAATCCTGTCGTTACGGTGTTGATGTCGAGCTACCGTGTTACGGTTGCTGGCGAGGTTACATCGCCTAAGGTTGTCCCTGTTTCTACCGAAAAGATGAGCGTGCTTGAGGCTCTTGCCCAGGCAGGCGACCTCACCATCTACGGACGTCGCGACAACGTGCTTCTTATCCGCGAGAATGCCGACGGACAGAAGGAGGCTCACCGCCTCAACCTAAATGATGCCAATATCATCAACTCGCCGTACTACTATGTACAGCAGAACGACTATATCTATGTAGAGCCGAACAGTGTAAAGGCAAAGAACTCTGCTATCGGTCAGTCTACGACGTTGTGGTTCTCATTCGTGGGTATCGTAACGTCTATAGCTTCGTTGGTTATTAATATTGTAAGGAATTAGTGCCCTGTGGCACTCAAATAAGCGTTGGGTAAAGAACCTGACGCTTAATTTTTACCCATAAGCCAAGTGTTAAGGCAAACAGACGACAAAACGTCATTGCCTCATCTTCGATAGAGAGACATATAGAAAACATAAACACAACCATTCAAGGATAATAATCGTGGAACCATTAAAGCATGAGTGTGGCGTGGCAATGATAAGGTTGCTCAAGCCGCTTGAATACTATCAAGAGAAGTACGGCACGTGGATGTTCGGCCTCAACAAGCTCTATCTTATGATGGAGAAGCAGCACAACCGCGGCCAGGAAGGCGCGGGTATGGCTTGCGTAAAGCTCGACGGACAGCCTGGAACTGAGTATATGTTCAGAGAACGTGCCGAAGGAAAGGACGCCATAACCGAGATATTCGGACGTGTGCAGAAGGAGTTTGCATGCCTCTCACCCGAGTTGCTTGCCGACGCCGACTTTGCCAAGGAGCACTTGCCTTTTGCAGGCGAGCTGTACATGGGACACTTGCGCTACTCCACTACTGGAAAGAAGGGTCTGTCGTACGTACATCCCTTCCTGCGCCGCAACAACTGGCAGGCCAAGAACCTGTGCATCTGCGGCAACTTCAACATGACCAATATCGACGAGATATTCCAGAAGATGCTCACACGAGGCATGTTTCCACGCATCTACAGCGACGGATACACGTTGCTCGAACTGATGGGACACCGACTTGACCGCGAGGCAGAGCGCAACTTCGTAGAGGCTAAAGCTCAAGGACTCGACGGCATGGAGCTGACACACTATATAGACGAGCACATGGACATGGCGAATGTACTCAAGACATCAATGCCCGACTTCGACGGCGGCTACGTAATGTGCGGACTGACGGGCTCGGGAGAGATGTTCTCCATGCGCGACCCGTGGGGCATACGCCCTGCCTTCTACTATGCCAACGACGAGTTTGTAGCCGTAGCGTCAGAGCGACCCGTACTACAGACAACGTTCGACCTCGAGTGTGAGGACATACTCGAGCTGCAACCAGGACACGCCCTGCTCGTAAGCCGACAGGGCAAGGTGCGAATGGAGCAGATACTACAGCAGCGCGGCGACTCGGCGTGCTCGTTCGAGCGCATCTACTTCAGCCGCGGATCCGACCGCGACATCTACAACGAGCGCAAAATGCTCGGCGAGCTGCTTGTACCACAGATACTAAAAGCTGTGGATGGCGACATCGACCACACCGTATTCTCGTTTATACCCAATACGGCAGAGGTGGCATATTATGGTATGCTCTCTGGATTTAAGAAGTACAGTAACCGACGAAAGGTTGAGAAGATACAACAACTCGACCATAAACCAACCGACGAGGAGCTGCACGCAATACTCGACACGCTCGTGCGATCGGAGAAAGTGGCTATAAAGGACATCAAGCTGCGCACCTTCATAACCGAAGGAAACTCGCGCAACGACCTCGCCTCGCACGTGTACGACATTACATACGGATGTATCGAGCCGTACGTGGACAACCTTGTGGTGATAGACGACTCTATCGTGAGAGGCACAACGCTTAAGGAGAGCATCCTGCGCATACTCGACCGTCTGCACCCAAAGAAGATTGTGATTGTGTCGTCGGCTCCGCAGATACGCTACCCCGACTACTACGGCATCGACATGCCGCGTCTTGAGGAGTTCTGCGTGTTCCGCGCAACAATGGAACTGATAAAAGAACGCGGTATGCAAGACTTGCTAAAGAGGGTGTACGACTCGTGCAAGCTCGAGTTGCTCAAGCCAAAGCAGCTTATGCGCAACTGTGTGCGCGACGTATACAAGCCGTTCACTATAGACGAGATAAACCAGAAAATAGTAGAAATGCTGCGTCCGGACGGACTGGAGACACCGGTAGAACTGGTATACCAGTCGATAGACGGACTGCACGAGGCTATACCAAACCATAAGGGCGACTGGTACTTCACCGGCAAATATCCAACGCCGGGCGGAACAAAGCTATGCAACCAGGCATT
>USCM01000100.1 GCA_900553155.1 uncultured Prevotella sp.
TATCGAAGACGAATATCTCGCCACCCTTGCCGTGGGTACCTGCCTCGAGCACCAGCTTACAAGCCTCGGGGATAAGCATAAAGAAGCGTATAATCTTAGGATGCGTTACCGTAAGCGGACCACCGGCAGCGAGCTGCTTGCGGAACAAAGGTATAACCGAACCGTTTGAACCAAGCACATTGCCGAAACGGGTGGTTACAAACTGTGTCACGCCCTCTATTTTGCCATCCTTTATAGCCTTGTCAAGGCTCTGCACGTATATCTCGCAAATACGCTTAGAGCATCCCATGACGTTGGTTGGGTTGACAGCCTTGTCGGTAGAAATCATCACAAACTTCTTGACACCATACTTAACGCTGAGGTCGGCAATGACCTTGGTGCCGTATACGTTGTTCTGTATACTCTCGCTCGGATTGTCCTCCATCATCGGCACGTGCTTATAAGCTGCCGCATGGAACACATAGTCGGGGCGGAAGGTGCTGAATATCTTCTCCATACGGTCGAGCTTGCAGATGCTTGTTACAACCGTCTCTGCCTTGATGTCGGGATAGCTGTTCATCATCATCAAGCGGATGTCGTGCTGCGGGGTCTCTGCCTGGTCGATAAGCATCATCTCTGCCGGCTTGTACACAGCTATCTGGCGCACCATCTCAGAACCGATGCTACCTGCCGAACCCGTAATGAGCACCTTCTTGCCACGGAGCAAGGCTCCAACCTTCTCCATATCCACCTGAATCTCGTCACGCGGAAGGAGGTCCTCGATATTGATCTCACGCAGAACAACCTTCTCCGTGTAGTCCTTATTCTTGTTCCACTTCTCGGCGTTCTGTGCTATGTAGATGCGCACACCAGCGTTGATGAAGAGATCCTGCAACTTGCGGTTGTGCAAGAACATATCGTGCTTAAGCGGACTTACAAGCACCGCCTTGATATTCTTGGTCTGGATAACCTCAAGCAGATTCTCCTGTGTAGAGTAGATGTGCTTGCCCATAAGACGCTCCTTGTAGTGGGGCTTGCTGTCGCCGATATATCCCTCGATAAGGAAGCGTACCGGCTTGTTGCTGCGAGCCTCGTTAGTCATGGATATGGCACCTGCATGTGTGCCGTAGATAAGCACATTCTGGGCATTCTTGCTAACGAGAACATTCTCGAAGATAACACGAATAAGAATACGAGAACATCCCATAAGGGCTGCTGTGAAGATATATATTATGGCTATCTTGCGACCTGTCAGCGGGAAGAACATATCGTCCCAACCGAAGCGAAGCACCGAATAGTTGAACAGCAAAGCCAATACCATTGAGAATAAACTGGCATACAGAACGCGAAGCAAGTCGACAAACTGTGCGTAGCGCAATATGCCCGAATAGGTATGAAACATACGGAAGCCTATAAGGTTGGCAACACCAAAAGCCAATAAGGTGTGTGTCAACTCTGTAGTATGCGGCAACAATGATGTAAGCGGATGACGCAACCACATAACAAACAATGCTCCGAAGAAGCAGAGCAGGAAGTCGAATATTACAATACACCAATAAGGCAAAGCGTTTCTGCCGAAATACCAGTTAAAGAACGAGCTAAATAACTTCATATAAAATCTTAGTTTTTGTTCCTTTTATAGAAGAGGGCTATTATACCATGAATACTTAGCGCTATTAAAATAGCGCTTCAACGTTGCAAAGGTACACATATTTAAAGACATAACCAAATTCCCCCCCCCCGACGTTTCACAATTTTTTCATATTTCGATAGCATAATGCGGCACCTATAGCCGTACAGAACTCGGAATATTGCGGTATATGAAACTTCACTCCGTACAGACGCTCGGTGGCTGGGAACACAAGTCGGCACTGTGGCAGAAGCGTAAGGTTGCCTATCATCACAAAGTCCTTTATACCGCTGCCGAGCGACGAAAGGATAGTGGCGCTGCATATCGACTGGAGGCACATCCATATCAGTCCGAGAGCTATGTCCTCACGAGAGGTATTGGTCTTGGCATTGCCAAAGAGCGAGGCAATGGCATCCATAGGCAGACCTTCAAGCGGATTGGTGCAGATATCCTTAATCAAGAGGTTGATGTGCGAGAGGTCGCCCTCCTCGGCAAGAGCCGCTACCTGCTTTATGTCGTCGGTCTTGAGCAACAGACGAGACAGTCCTTGCAATGTGCCGCCGCCTTAAGCCAGCAAGAGTACCTCCGCCTATACCGATGCCTCCGATGTGCTTGATGTCGTCGCCGTCGCACTTTACAATGGACGTACCTGTGCCAAGACTTACAACGAGCATGCGGTTGAGCTTGGTTTCGTAGCGCGCTCCAAGGCCGTCGGCAACAAACTCCTCCGCCTTGTCGGTAGGCAATCCGTATACCGGTTCGTTGATGTAGGCACTGCCCACACCTGTAAGCATAACCTTCTCAACATCCGATAGCTGTATGCGGTTCTCGTGCAGATACTTGCCAAAGGCACCATAAAGCGATGTTACGGGGTCGGTGGCACGTATGCGTATGGGCGACAATACCTTGCCCTTCTCGTCGATGCCTACTATCTTGGTGGTGCTGATGCCCACGTCTATACCTATTACTATTCCCATTTGATTTGTTATTGATTATCTACTTGTATATTTTATAAGCACAGTTGGTAGCCGCGCAATACTTGTTTAATAGTTTAATGATGTACTCGGCGGTGTCGGTTACGCCCTGCTCGCTGCCGTCGTAGCCATTGACCAGCACCAAGAGGCGGGTTGTAGAGAGCGACACCTTGGTACGTTCGTGGTCGCTGGTAGGTGTACCTACACCACCTATAGCATCCCGATAAACTGGCAGTCCGGCTATGTTTATCATTCCTCTGCCTATACCCTCGTATGGCTCGCCCTCCTTGCCGATGCCAAGGGTAAGCGTGTCGCCACTGAACTTGTCGGCATCAAAGGCTCCAATGCTGTAGCCGTACTTCATGCTGGCAAGGTTTATTAGGTCGACAAGGGTGTCTACCTGATAAAGCCCCTTGCCCTGGAGCACTCTTCTTACAAGTGCCTCACCCGACGGACGATAGCGCGAAGGGTCCTTACCGCACAGCTTGTATATGCGGCGAGTGGCTTGTATGGACGTCATATCCTTTAACGATTCGGTTGTAAAGGTGGCACGATATTCGGCACCAAGGGTGTCGATCTCGCTCCATAGGTCGGCAGAGTATTGGGTGTTGGATATGTTTGCGGTGATGCAGGCTTCGACAAACTCGGGGCAGACGGAGTGCATCTCGGGGGATACTTGTACTTGCATAATTTATTTTTATATGTCTAAAACAACGACAACTGACCATTAGAGTCTACTCGTGGCTTAGCCTCAGGCTCTGGCTCTGTAGTTAGCACTGGCTCAGCCGGGGCATCTCCTCCAATCATTTCAAGGAACTGCTCCTCATTAACGAGAGGTATGCCGAGTTTCTCAGCCTTCTGCAGTTTGGACGGTCCCATATTGTCGCCGGCGAGTATAAACGACGTCTTGCCGCTGATGGAGCCAACATTCTTGCCGCCATTCTGCTCGATAAGCGCCTTGTATTCGTCGCGGCTGTGCTTGGCAAAGACACCACTGATGACAATCGACTTGCCTGCAAGCTTGTCGGTGGCACCGCTTATCTGCTCCTCGGAGAGCTGCATCTGCAGTCCGTACGAGCGCAGACGCTCCACAATGTCCTGGTTCACCGGGTTGTGGAAATAGGCAATGACACTCTTGGCTATAACCTCGCCTACACCCTCTACCTCCATAAGCTCCTGCATAGAGGCGTTCTGCAAGGCATCCATGGTCTTGAAATGGCGGGCAAGCAAGCGTGCCGACGTCTCGCCGACAAAGCGTATGCCAAGGGCGAAGACCACACGCTCGAAGGGAACCTGCCTTGAAGCGGCTATGCCGTCTACTATCTTTCGAGCCGAACGCTCACGATTGCCCGAGCCGTTGATGTCCTGTACCTTTATAGTATAGAGGTCGGCAATGTTGTGTACGAGTCCGCGGCGATAATACTCGTCCACCGTCTCAGGACCTAAGGAGTCGATATTCATGGCTCGTCGGGCAATGAAGTGCTCGATGCGGCCCTTTATCTGCGGCGGACAACCAGTGTCGTTAGGACAATAATGGGCTGCCTCTCCCTCGTAGCGCACAAGCGGCGTGCCACACTCGGGACACTTGTCTATAAACTTAACCGGCTCGGCATCTATAGGACGTCTATCCACATCCACACCAACTATCTTAGGGATAATCTCGCCACCCTTCTCCACATACACATAATCGCCAATGTGAAGGTCGAAGTTGCGTATGAAGTCCTCGTTGTTGAGCGTAGCGCGCTTTACCACTGTGCCGGCAAGCTGCACAGCATCCATATTGGCAACGGGCGTCACGGCACCTGTGCGGCCTACCTGATAAGACACCTCATTGAGACGGGTGCAAGCCCTCTCTGCCTTAAACTTATATGCTATAGCCCAGCGAGGCGACTTTGCTGTATAGCCCAACGAGCGTTGCTGACGCAGCGAGTTGACCTTAAGCACGATGCCGTCGGTAGCTACCGGGAGGTTCTTGCGCTCGGTGTCCCAATAGTTTATGTAGTCGTAAATCTCCTGAAGGGTCTTCACCTTCTTCATTCCCTGCGATATCTTGAAGCCCCAAGAAGCCGCTGTCTGCAAATTCTCGTAGTGTCCGTCGGTGGGCAGAGTGTCGCCAAGCAGATAATAGAGGTACGAGTCGAGCTGTCGGCTTGCCACAAGGCGCGAGTTCTGGCTCTTCAGTGTGCCGCTTGCCGCATTGCGAGGATTGGCAAAGAGAGGCTCTTCGGCAGCCTCACGCTCGGCATTAAGCCGCTCAAACACGTTCCACGGCATAAGTATCTCGCCACGTATCTCAAACTCGTGTGGATATCCCGAACCCTCCTTCAGCACAAGCGGTATGCAGCGAATGGTGCGCACGTTGGCTGTAACGTCATCGCCATGCACTCCGTCGCCACGCGTAACACCACGCACCAGCTTGCCGTCGACGTAGGTAAGGGATATAGACAAGCCGTCGTACTTCATCTCGCAGCACACCTCAAAGTCTTCTCCGTCAAGTCCGCGTCGAACGGAGTCGTACCAGTCGGCTACGTCCTGCTCGTTATATGTATTGGCAAGCGACAGCATAGGATACTTGTGTGCCACCTGTGTAAAGTTCTGGTTAAGGTCGCTGCCCACACGCAGTGTTGGCGAATTGGCATCGTATAGTTCGGGATGACGAGCCTCAAGGTCTTGAAGTTCGTGCATAAGGAAGTCGAAATCTTGGTCAGAGATATCCGGCTGATTAAGAACATAATACTTATAATTATGCTCATGCAGCGTCTGTCGAAGATATAGTATACGTTCTTTTTCGTTCATTGTCTTTAATAGTGATTAGCCTTTAATAATCAACAGATATGTCTTTAACTTAAAATCTTTTTCTTAACATTATATACATTATAACCGGTGCTCCCACTATCGGCGTTACTGCATTGACCGGTATCACTCCCCCATCCATCGGGAGCGTGCAGGCAAAGTTGCACAACAGAGCCACGGCAGAGCCTATAAGGATAGTGGCAGGCAGAAGCGAGCGGTAGTCGTCAGTGCGCAACAACAGCCTGGCTATATGCGGCACGGCGAGTCCCACAAACGCTATCGGGCCGCAGAAGGCTGTCGTAAGAGCCGTTAGCAGTCCGGTGACAAGCAGTATGATGTTGCGCAAGCGGCGTGTGTTGATGCCGAGATTGCGTGCATACTGCGGACCGAGCACAAGCACATTGAGCGGCTTTACAAGCATAACCGAAGCCGCAAGGCATAGCGTCGACACAGCTACAAACACCGGCAACCGCTCGGCAGACACACTGGCAAAGTTGCCCATACCCCACAGCATATATGCCCTAACGCCGTCGGCAGAGGCAAAGAAGTTGAGCAACATTATGACCGACGACGATAGATAGCCCGTCATCACGCCCACTATCAGCAGCATTGCGTTGCTGCGTATTATGCCTGAAAGCCCAAACATCAGCAGCGTTACGAGCATGGCACCAACAAAGGCGGCTGCCAAGACAGCGGCAAAGCCACCCAAGCTAAGGCTGCCCACGGCTATGCCTCCGCCAAAGAACAGCATAACCAACGCCACACCCAATCCTGCCCCGGAGCTGATGCCAAGGATGGAAGGGTCGGCAAGCGGATTGCGGAACACAGCCTGAAGCATCAGTCCGCACACCGACAAGGCTCCGCCTGTAAGCAATGCGGTGAGAGCCTGCGGCAAGCGCGACTCAAGGATGATGAAACGCCAACTGGCATTGGTATCGTCGCCCCCACACAAGATGCTCCATACAGAAGACACGGGTATGCTGACCGCTCCAAAGAACACATTGAGCAGCAACAAGGCAACGGCACCAATGCCAGCCATTAAAAATATTAGAGCTTCGCGTTTCAAAGCAACTATAGTGTGCAAGATATTATATCTTCAATGTCTTCAGAATCTCTGTCATCTTCTGAAGAGTGGTAATGCGTGTAGGCACAAGAGGCAGACGAAGCACATTCTCTATGAATCCCATCTCATGCAACAAAGCCTTAACACCGGCAGGATTGCCGTCGACAAAGAGCAGCGAGTATAGCTCGGTAAAGCGGTGGTGTATAGTGCGCGCTCCCTCGTACTCGCCCTTAAACTCGAGGCGAATCATTCGAGACACCTCTCTTGGCAAGGCGTTGCCTATAACCGATATACTGCCGGCTGCACCGCTTGCCACCATAGAGAAGGTAAGGGCGTCGTCGCCGCTTATCACGTCGAAACGCTCGGGCTTGTTCTTTATTATCTCGTCCACCTGCTCAAGGCTTCCGCTTGCCTCCTTTATGGCAACGATGTTCTCACAGTCGTTGGCAAGGCGCACGGTGGTCTCCGACTTCATGTTGATGCCGGTTCTACCAGGTACATTATACAATACTACTGGCAGCGGACTTGCCTCGGCTATAGCCTTGAAGTGCTGGTAAAGACCCTCCTGCGAAGGCTTATTGTAGTATGGGCAAACAC
>USCM01000101.1 GCA_900553155.1 uncultured Prevotella sp.
TGTCGATACCCTTCTCGTTGATGCCCTCGCCAGTAAACTCAAGCTCAATACCAACATGCTTGAAGGCATAATAGCAGAACTCACGCACCGTGTGCTGTACACCAGTAGCGATAACAAAGTCTTCCGGCTGCTTGTGCTGAAGTATTAGCCACATACACTCCACATAGTCCTTGGCATATCCCCAGTCGCGTTTTGAGTCGAGATTGCCAAGATACAGACGCTCTTGCTTGCCTTGCTTGATGCGTGCGGCGGCAAGGGTTATCTTGCGTGTAACGAATGTCTCGCCACGGCGCTCGCTCTCATGGTTGAAGAGAATGCCCGAACAGCAGAACATACCATATGCCTCGCGATACTCACGCACAATCCAATAGCCATAGAGTTTAGCCACAGCGTAGGGCGAATAAGGGTGGAACGGGGTGTTCTCGTTCTGCGGAACCTCCTCCACCTTGCCATAAAGCTCGGATGTGGAAGCCTGATAAACACGGCACGTATCTGCAAGACCACACTGGCGTATAGCCTCAAGTATACGCAATACACCGGTGGCATCCACATTGGCGGTATACTCTGGAGAGTCGAAGCTCACCTGAACATGACTTTGGGCAGCAAGATTGTACACCTCAGTAGGGCGCACCTTGTTCATTACCTGTATAATACTCATTGAGTCGCCGAGGTCGGCATAATGCAAGTGGAAGTGCTCGCGGCCTTCAAGATGAGCAATACGCTCACGATAATCAACCGACGAGCGGCGTATTGTGCCGTGCACATCATAACCTTTCTCAAGCAAGAACTCAGCAAGATACGAACCATCCTGTCCTGTTATACCCGTGATAAGGGCTACCTTTCTATTCTCCATATTTATATTATTGTTATATATTTTTACATGTTTATTTTACCTAAAATTAACCACTTTAAGTCAATGTACTTATATATATAACTATACTTTCGGCATTTTATTGCCAAGAATCCAAACCAACAATATATATTATATATACCAATAAGCCACGCAACGCCATATTGCCCAACTCCTTACCACATCCTCCAAACGACAATATGATTGCTCAAATCAGTTTAAATTAATGAAAACAAGCACTCCAACTTACACTTTTTTCAATATGTGTGGGAACACGGAACATTTTTTCAAAAATAATTACTAAAAAAGTTTGGAGTATACAAAAAATGTGATATCTTTGCATCAGTTATCCTGAAAACAATCTTTTTACCTTAAAGAAGAGACTAATACCTATTGAAGATTTGAAGCGGTTGCCTGGGAAGGTTATCGCTTTTTTTTGTACCTTTACACCAAAAATTATTATATGCAAACAGAATTGAAACACCAAATAGCGCAACTTGCCGCTAAATACGAAAACACCCAATTCCTTCCAGCCGACCCAAGCTCGTTTATGCACCGTGTAAATGGAGCCGCCAACCAGGAGTGCATGGCATTTCTTGCATCCTGCCTGAGCTATGGTTCGCGCAAGCAGTTTTTCCCTAAGATACAGTTTCTGCTCGACTCAGCCCACGGCGAACTACACCATTGGGTTGGTTCGGGCGAATGGCGCAACGACATCCCCGACTCTACCGCTTGCTATTATCGCCTTTACACCTTCCACGATATGCACTGCCTTCTTGCCGCATACGAGGAGATGCTTACCCAATATGGCAGCATGAAGGAGTACATACGCCTCAACGCCACCACTGGCATTGAGGCTGTAGCTGCCCTATGCCGCTTCTTCGCCGAACGCGGAGCAAGCAAGATAGTGCCCAAGAACACCTCTTCGGCTTGCAAACGCGTGTGCATGTTCCTTAGGTGGATGGTGCGCGAAGGGTCGGATGTAGACCTCGGACTATGGGCAGACATCATCGACCGACGCACCCTCATAATGCCTCTCGACACCCATGTGGTGCAGGAAGCCAACCGTATGGGACTGCTCAACAGCCGAACAGCGTCCATGTCGACAGCACGCCGACTGACCGATGCCATGCTTGAAGTATTCCCTGACGATCCACTTAAAGGCGACTTTGCCCTCTTCGGACTTGGTGTAGACGATAGCGCAAAACCATAACATTGTTCGTTTTATCTTCAATAATATACGATTTTAGCAAACATTATTCATTTACAACAATCGTTATTTTGTGCTTTACGATTAAACAAGTAACTTTGCAACGGTTTAAACTAATTTTATATAATTGATATATCAATAAAAAACAACTATGGAAAAGAAAAAGCTCATTACTGGGATAGTAGCGGGTATAGTAGGTATTGCCCTTGTTGGGACAATCGCATACCTCTACGTAAATCTTGACAACCAGAAGAAGGAAAACAAGGCAATGCAGGAACTCGCCGACCTTGACAAGAAGGAAATGGAGAACGAGTATCAACAGTTTGCACAGCAATACAGCGAGATGAAGACTCAAATAACCAACGACTCTATTGTTGCACAGCTCACTGCGGAGCAGGAAAAGACAGAGCGACTGCTTAAGGAGTTAAAGGAAACCAAGTCCAACGACGCTCGCGAGATAGCCCGACTAAAGAAGGAACTTGCCACCGTACGTGCCGTATTGCGTAGCTACGTCATTGAGATTGACTCGCTTAACCGTCTCAACCAGAACCTTACAGCCGAAAACACACGCATCAAGGGACAATACAGCGAGGCT
Organism: uncultured Prevotella sp.; assembly: GCA_900553155.1. Taxonomy (GTDB): domain Bacteria; phylum Bacteroidota; class Bacteroidia; order Bacteroidales; family Bacteroidaceae; genus Prevotella. The sequence continues at coordinate 2,656 of USCM01000101.1, forward strand.
ACACGACAGATTGAAGGCCTCAACACCGAGCGTGCATCGCTTTCGGAGAAGGTAGCCATTGCCGCACAGCTCGACGCTACCGGCATCTCTATGCAGCTTAAGAACAAGAGAGGCAAGAGCACAGACAAGACATCGAAGACAAAGACAGTACAGGTGAACTTCACCATAGCCAAGAATGTTACTGCACAAAACGGCCACAAGACATTCTATGTGCGCATCACAACACCATCTGGAACAACACTTGGCGGAGGCGGTTCATTCAATTATCAGAACCGTACACTTGAGGCTACAATGAAGAAGACTGTCGAGTACGATGGTCAGGAGACCAGCATCAGCACCTTCTGGAACGTATCGCAGTCGTTGCTTGAGGGCACTTATCATGTAAGCATCTTTGCCGACGGCAATATGATTGGCTCGCGTAGCTTCACATTCAAGTAATTGACAATTCATAAGATGAAATATAAGCTTTTAATATTGGCCTTGGCTTCATTGGCTCTCGAAAGCCATGCACAGCAAGTGCTGCCTCTTGACAGTTGTCGCGCTTTGGCATTGCGCAACAACAAGACCCTTTCGTCGTCAAGATTGCAGCTCGACATGGCACGCTATACCACCAAGGCAGCAAAGACCAAGTACCTGCCGCATGTCAGTGCGGTAGGTGGCTACGAACTTACAAGTCGCCAAATTTCATTGCTAAGCAAAGACCAGAAGTCGGCTCTCTCTAAAGCTGGCACCAACGCAACGGGCGCTTTGCACGACGATATAGCCAATGCACTGTCTAACCTTGCACAGCAAGGAGTGCTCACACCAGAGCAGGCCACATCGTTCGGCAACCTGTTTGGACAGGTTGGAGGCAAGATTGGCGAAGCCGTAAACCACGTCGGACAGAAGTTTGTAGACGCTCTTAAGACCGACACCCGACAGATGTACGCCATATCGGTTATGGTTACACAGCCTATATACATGGGTGGCGCCATAACTGCAGCCAACAATATGGCTCGCATTGGCGAGGAACTTGCACAGAACAACATAGAGATGTCTACCCAGAAAACCCTGCACGACATCGACCAGGCATATTGGACGGTGGTTTCTGTAAAGCACAAGAAACGCCTTGCCGAGAGCTATCTCGAAGTGGTTAAGAAGCTCGACGATGATGTCAAGAAGATGATTCGCGAGGGAGTGGCTACACGTGCCGACGGACTTAAGGTCGATGTAAAGGTTAATGAGGCCGAGATGGCTCTCACCCAGGCTGAGAACGGACTCGTATTGTCGAAGATGTTGCTGTGCCAGCTGTGCGGACTGGATGTCGACTCGAACATAACTCTTGCCGATGAAGATGCCGAAAACCTTGCAGCTATGGGTGGCGACGAGCCTGCCGACCGCCAAGTGGCTATGGAGAACCGCCCCGAACTGAAGATGCTTCAGAACTCGTTAGACCTCAGCAAGCAGTCGACAAAGGTTGTACGTGCCGCCTTTATGCCACAGGTATTGATGACCGGCGGCTACCTTGCAAGCAACCCCAACGTATACAACGGCTTCGAGCGCAAGCTGTCGGGTGTATGGAACGTAGGCGTTATGGTACGCGTTCCGCTGTGGAACTGGATGGAAGGCACCTACAAGGTGCGCGCCAGCAAGATAGCCTCGGCAATGGTAGAGCTTGAGAAGGACGACATAGCCGAGAAGATAGAGCTACAGGTAAGCCAGAGCCAGTTCAAGGTAAAAGAGGCCAACCGCCGTCTTGCCATGGCAACAAAGAATGTGGAGAATGCCGATGAGAATCTGCGTTGTGCCACACTCGGCTTCAAGGAAGGCGTGATACAAACCACCGACGTTATGGCTGCACAGACAGCATGGTTGCAGGCTCAGTCGCAGAAGATTGATGCAGAGATAGATGTCAAACTAAGTCAGGTAAACTTACGCAAGGCACTTGGTGTATTGCAATAACAACACACACATTATACACAACTATTATGTCAGAAAAATCACAACATAAGAATATACTTATCACTGTTGCATGTTCTACGGCAGTGATAGCAGCAGTGGCTGTAATTGGAGCATTGTCGCTCAAGCAGGAACCAGAGACTATTCAGGGACAGATAGAAGTGTCTGAGTACCGAGTGTCAAGCAAGGTGCCTGGACGTATTCTTGAGCTGCGTGTAAAAGAGGGCGACTATGTGAACGTGGGCGACACCCTCGCCATTCTCGATGCCCCGGAGGTACGAGCCAAGATGGCTCAGGCCCAGTCGGCAGAGAATGCGGCAAGCGCTATGGACGAGATGGCTAACAACGGAGCACGCAAGGAGCAGGTACGCGCAGCCTTCGCCGTACTTCAGCAGGCAAAGGCAGGTCTTGATATCGCACAGAAGTCGTACACCCGTGTACAGCGCCTGTTCGACGAGGGCGTTATGACAGCGCAAAAACGCGACGAGGCATTTGCCAACTACAAGGCTTTCGAGGCACAGGTCAAGGCTGCACAGAGCCAGTACGACATGGCTGTCAACGGAGCACGCATGGAAGAGAAGAAGGCTGCCGCCGCACAGGTAGGCCGTGCCAAGGGTGCTGTAGCCGAGGTTACAAGCTACATCAACGAGACAATGCAGATAGCGCAGATGGCTGGCGAGGTAAGCGATGTATATCCTAAGGTAGGCGAACTCGTAGGAACTGGCTCGCCTATTATGTCGGTATCGGTAATGAGCGACATGTGGGGAACATTCAATGTACGCGAGGACCAGCTCGACGGAATGAAGATTGGCAGCACCATCACAGCCTTTGTACCTGCCTACAAGCGCGACATCCGCATGAAGGTCTACTACATCAAGGACCAAGGCTCGTATGCCGTATGGAAAGCTACAAAGTCGAACGGCCAGTACGACTTAAAGACTTTCGAGGTAAAGGCACGTCCAATAGACAAAATAGAAGGCTTGCGTCCGGGCATGTCGCTTGTTCTTAAGAAGTAGACAAGCCAACGGATTGATGAGCTGACAAGTAAAACTAAGAAATGAACATCATCAAACGAATACAACAAATAGCCATACGCGAGTGTCGCCGATTGAAGGAAAACCGCATCTACCTGTTCTCAATGGTGATTTTCCCGATATTCGTGACATTCTTCTTCACGTCGCTCATGGCAGAGGGTCAGCCTCAGGACATGCCTGTAGGCGTTGTCGACCTCGACAATTCTGCCACGACACGCAAGCTCACACGTATGCTCGACTCGTTCCAGTCGTCCAAGGTGGTGGCCCACTACCCCAACTTCGAGTCGGCCCGACTTGCCATGCAGCACAACGAGATATATGGCTTTCTGTATTTTCCAAAAGGAACAACAGCCTACCTCCTTGCCTCACGCCAACCCACCGTTAGCTTCTACTACAGCTATGCGTCGCTAACGGCAGGCTCATTGGTGTTTAAGGACCTCAAGACAGCAGCCACATTGGCTTCGGCTGGCGTAGGCAAGTCGGTTATGACAGCCAAAGGCTACACCGACAAGCAGATAGCGACATTCCTTCAACCCATAGCCATCGACCTGCATACCGTGGGCAATCCGTGGGTGAACTACAACATATATCTGTCGACAATGCTTGTGCCTACATGCCTGTTGTTGTTCATATTCCTCGTCACAGCCTACTCGATGGGCTCCGAACTGAAGCAGAACACTGCACGCGAACTATACGCCAAGGCAGGCGGCAACCCCTTTATTGCCATCACTGGCAAGATGTTGCCGCAGACCGCAATATGGCTTGTCATCATGCTTGCCTATCTGTACTACACATTCGGCATACTGCAGTTTCCGCATCCGGGAGGCTGGTGGTCTATCATCAGCCTCGGCACACTCAGCGTTATAGCCGCACAGGGATTCGGCGTGTTTATGTTCGGCCTGTTCCCGTCGATGCGCATGGCTATGAGTATGTGCTCGCTGTGGGGAGTGTTGAGCTTCTCCATGGTTGGTACGGCATACCCCACATTAGCCATGGACCCTGCATTGCAAGCTCTTGCAGCGCTCTTCCCCATGCGCCACTTCTTCATAATATACGAGATTGTGGTGTTTGGCGGCAACCATTGGGTTGACGTTGCCATCAATGTGGCAGCCCTCACCTTCTTTGCCTGCGCACCGGTGTTTGTAATGATGCGCATAAGCAAGGCTCTGAAAGAATATGTATATATGGAATAAACTATTATGAACAAGATAAGAACATTCTGGGAAGACACAGCCAAGGTGTGGCTGCACGAGATGCGCGATATGTTCAAGGACGAGGGAGCGCTGCTCTTCGTTATCCTTCTGCCGCTTGCCTACCCTCTGCTCTACTCGTGGATATACAACAACGAGGTGGTGAGAGAGGTGCCAGTGGCTATTGTCGACCATTCGCACAGCCAG
>USCM01000102.1 GCA_900553155.1 uncultured Prevotella sp.
GCTGCAGGCCAACCCATGTCGAAGACGTTAAGCTGTAGATGATAGATGTCTGAGATGCACTTCAAGGGGTCGTTGAAATTGCTGGTAAGCAAAGCTGTAACCACACCAAGACCAACGAAGCCGACACCTACATAGAGTCCCGACTTGAATGCCTTACCAAACTTCATACCGATACACAGACCGATAATGGTAAAGAGGATAGGCATCATCACCGATGCGCCCAGACTAATAATATAACTGAATACTTGTTCCATTAAATTTGTTTTAAAAGGTTACTTCTTCTCACGAGCCTGTGCAACAAAAGCCAAAGACTCACGGCACTTGTCGCTTACTGCCTTCCAGTCGCCGGCAGCGATAGTGGCCTTCGGGAAGAGCTTAGAGCCCATACCTACGCAGTTGGCACCTGCCTTAATCCAAGAAGCGATGTTCTCGGCGTCTGGCGACACACCACCTGTAACCATGATGAGCGACCAAGGCATTGGAGCCTTCAAACCCTTAACGAAGTTAGGACCGAGCACGTCGCCTGGGAATACCTTGCAAAGGTCGCAGCCCATCTCCTGAGCCATACCTACCTCTGTCACTGAGCCACAGCCCGGTGTGTAAGGGATAAGACGGCGGTTGCAAACCTTGGCTACGTCCGGGTTGAACAACGGACCTACCACGAAGCAGGCACCAAGCTGAATGTAAAGAGATGCTGTAGGAGCGTCAACGATAGAGCCTACACCCATTGCCATCTCTGGGCACTCCTTGGCTGCAAACTTTACTACCTCGCCGAATACCTCGTGAGCGAAGTCGCCACGGTTGGTAAACTCGAATGCGCGCACGCCACCCTCGTAGCAAGCCTTAACGATGTTCTTTGCAATCTCTACGTCGTTGTTATAGAATACAGGTACCATACCTGTCTCGGTAATCTTTGATAGAACCTGCTGTTTGTTGAATTTAGCCATAATTGAAAAATGATAAATGAAAAGCCCCACCCCCAGCCCCTCCCCCATAGGGAGAGGAGTGATGTGTTGGGCTATTTAAAAATATTTAAATATAATAGTTATAGTTAGTTATGTACAGAGCTGTTTAAATACCACCCTCTTTTTACTTATCGCTGTACACGACCGTTGGCATTACCAGCAGCCAAAGCCTCTACCTCGTCAACAGTAACAAGGTTGAAGTCGCCGTTGATAGTGTGCTTCAAAGCCGAAGCTGCAACAGCAAACTCAAGAGCCTCGCCCTGTGTAGGCTTTGTAAGCAATCCGTGGATAAGACCACCTGAGAATGAGTCGCCACCACCTACGCGGTCGATGATAGGCATGATGTCGTAACGACGGCTCTCGTAGAACTCCTCGCCGTTGTAGATAAGTGCCTTCCAGCCGTTGTGTGTAGCCGAGAAGCTCTCGCGCAATGTAGAAACAACATACTTGAAGCCAAACTCCTTCTTCATCTGCTCGAATATCTTGTGATAGCCGCTTGCGTCGGTCTGTCCACCCTCAACGTCAGCGTCTGGCTTGAAGCCGAGGCAGAGCTGTGCGTCCTCCTCGTTGCCGATGCAAACGTCAACATACTTCATCAAAGGACGCATTACAGAGATAGCCTTCTCTGATGTCCAGAGCTTCTTACGGAAGTTGAGGTCAACGCTCACTGTTACGCCGTGACGCTTGGCAGCCTCACAGGCAAGACGTGTAAGCTCGGCAGCGTTGTCGCTGATAGCTGGTGTTATGCCGCTCCAGTGGAACCACTGAGCACCTTCCATGATAGCGTCGAAGTCGAAATCCTCTGGCTTAGCCTCTGCAATGGCAGAGTGGGCGCGGTCGTAAATAACCTTTGACGGACGCATTGAGGCACCTGTCTCGGCATAGTAGAGACCTACACGGTCGCCACCACGAGCAACGAAGCTTGTGTCTACACCATAACGACGCAATGCGTTTACCGCCATCTGGCCAATCTCGTGCTTAGGAAGCTTGCTCACAAAGTAAGCCTCGTGGCCATAGTTGGCTACGCTCACTGCTACGTTAGCCTCGCCGCCACCAGGGATGACGCGAAGAGTTTCTGACTGGATAAAACGGTCGTTGCCGACTGGAGAAAGGCGAAGCATGATCTCGCCAAGGGTTATAATCTTTGCCATAAAAATATATTTATTATGTTCGTTAGTTTATTATTAGTAATGTGGGGTGTATAATTATTATACGATTCTCACCGTCCTTATACGTATTACTCGCTCACCACGTCTGCCACGAGTGGCTTGCGCAAATTGTCGAGGAACAGCTTGATATTCTCGTGCCAGAATCGTTGGTTAGGAATACCGCTCTCGCACCAGCCTGCACCGAAGTAGTAGCTGAAGGGCTCGTTGTTCTTCAAGCCACGCTTTACGCCAACAGCATTGCCCACGATGCCTGCCTTGTGATGCCAAGGGTCTTTTACCAACATTGTCTTTTCGACACCTTCGGGGAAGAGTGCCGCAACATATATCTCGAAGTTATGCTTCTCCGGGCTGTCGGTTGGGTCGGTATACGCAACGAAATCAGACTCTAATTTGAGGTCATAAGGATTATCTGTGTGTACGACTACTCCGCCTACCACGTCTATAGGTTTCACCAAACCTTCGTACCAGACGGTCATTTTATTGAAGTAAGAGCCTTTGTCAAGGCTTATTATACGATGTTCTGTAATGTTCTGATTTCCGATCTTCGTCTTGTTATACACAAACTCAGCCACAAAGCGCAACGGACCATTGTCAAGCACGCGCACTTCCTTGAAGCAATAGGGGAACACTATGCTGTCGCCGATAAGCACACCGGGTGTGCCGCAACCGAGCGACGGACCAACATTGTAGCAGTCGAGACCTGTACCGTGCTCAAGGTGCAACGACACCTCTTGGCGAATAGAGTCGGCCTCTGCCTTGCGTCCGGCAGCCTCAAGCACGTCGGCGCGCTTGTGTCCGTCGAACACTACGGCATAGCGACGCTCCACATCAAGGTAGGGGGCGCTCTTGAGCCATACGTCTATGCCGAAAGCCTGCTCGCCCCTGCGCTGCAGTTCGGGTCCGTATGCACGGTAAGAGCACTTGTCGTTCTCCCATGTAAAGTCGTCAATGCGCCATGCGTAGAGCTTACCGTCGGTATAGTTGGTTGTCTTGCGCGGTGTTCCTGCCACTACCCTAAACTTAGCCACGCCACCAGGTATAACGTTGGTCTCAACGAGCAACTGCTGGTCGTGGGTTAGCTGACTGGGTACCTCAAGGTTGTAGAGGTCCTTGACACGCACAGGTGTGCCCTCGGCAACGCCGAGCTGCTGCCAAACTTTCTTGGCATCAAAAGCCACAACCTCGTGACGCTGCTCGGTGCCGGCGTTCTTTACGGTAAGAACTACCTTGGCTGAAGCCGATGACATACCCATTGTCAGCGCCAATGCAAAGGCAAAGATACACTTAAGATTTCGCATCATTGTTTTCTATTTATTAATTAAAGTATCTTATTTATTATATAAGCGGCATTGGCCTACTTAAGCTGCTTGGCAACACGCTTGTAGATACCACGTGATATCCAGGGGTCGTCTATCTCGGTAAGCAGCTCGCCCATGCGCTTGTACAGCTTCTTGACAGTAGCCTTGCCTTCCTTAGTGTCGGCAATGTTGTTGAGCTGGTAAGGGTCGGCCTGGTCGTCGAACAGCAATACATGGTCGCGGTTGTTGTCGCGATTGATGTATACCGCCATAGTATACTGGTGTGTCTTGACACCACGCGCTGAAGGGAAGTAGTCGACAACGTTGCCCTGTGCATCCTTGTTGCCGTCCATATTCTGTATATAGAGGGCTGCATCCGGACGCTTAACGCTCTCCGAACCAGGCTGATAGAACAATGGCGAATAGTCGACACCCTGAATCTCTGCAGGTATCTTGTCGTGCAAGCCAGCCATACCAAGCATTGTAGGCATGATGTCTGGCGACGAAAGGAGCAGGTTGTCTACGTGCGGCTTAAGACGCGAGCCATAACGTATGATGAAAGGAACGTTCATCGACTCGGTATAAGGCGAGTTCTTTGGGTCGTCTGTGTTCTGCGAGCACATTGTCTCGCCGTGGTCTGAGCTGAACACCACTACAGTGTTGTCGTCAAGACCTGCCTCCTTAAGCGCATTGAGAATCATACCGAAGGCACGGTCTACACCCGTAACAGATGCGAAGTAGAATCGAGCCGACTCTGCCTTAGCCATATCGCGGTTGGCGTTCTTACGAACAAGAAGCTTATCCATAGGCACGTCGCGGTAGAGGTTGTAGTCTTCCTCCATGCAGTCGTTAAGTGTGCGGTACGGGCTGTGAGGGGGATTCATACCCACCATAAGGAAGAACGGCTTCGATCCGTCGCGCTGTCCCTTCTTGTTCTGGATATACTCTATTGCCTTCTTAGCCTCGTATATAGGCGACCACTCGTGCGGCTCATGACGGTTGCCCTCTGTATCCCAATAATGAGGATTCTTATGCTCGTCGAATGTACCGTAAGAGTACCAGTAGTTGAAACCATGACGATTCTGCGGCTCTGTGTAGGCATCCCAAACAGGACGCTGTTTCTCTACATAATCGCCTGGATTCTGAGGTGAGTTCTTAGTAGGGAAGTCGGTGTGCAACTTGCCAATATAAGCACAATCGTAGCCAGCCTGGCTCATAACGTCGCTCCAGCAAGTGGCGTCTTTGCGAAGAGACGAGATAGGACGACTTGAGTTGCAGTTGAGAGGCACGCCGCTGCGGTTGGGGTACATACCCGTAAGGAGCGAACCGCGGTGAGGACTACTCAACGGACAGTTGCTCTGAGCCGACGACAGAACCACGCTCTCGCGTGCGAACCGATTAATGTTTGGCGTATGAACCGGGTCGGTAGCCGAGTTGAGCTGTCCGGCAAAATCAGGCTGCGCCCAAAACTCCATTGCATAGTTGCGGTATTGGTCTGGGAAAACGTAAACTACGTTGGGACGCTCCTGCGCCATCGCCTCTACGCCCATTGCCATTGCACCTAAAATCAATGAGATGTGCTGTTTTTTCATTTGCAATATTATTTATGTTTGTTCAGTAATTAGTTCGTTTTAGTTTCTGATACAAAATTACGTATTAGACAAGATAAGTAGTTGCGTTTTCGTACAGAAATATTACACTTTCGTACATAAAAAAACGCCGTGTTGTTGTTGGTTATTAGTTTGAACGATTTTGAAATGTTTGGGGCAAGTGGCTGCGGCTTTGTGCCGCAGCCAAGTTATTTAGAATACGAATGTACGCAAAGCCCAATAGCATACGATGCCGGCCAAATAGCCTACGAATGCTATCCACGTTATCTTCTTCATATACCAGCCGAAGGTTATCTTCTCCAAGCCCATTACCACAACACCGGCTGCGCTGCCGATGATAAGCATTGAGCCTCCGACGCCGGCGCAGTAGGCAAGGAGCTGCCAGAAGATGCCGTCCACAGCCATATCGCCCGTAGGAGCAACTGGGTACATACCCATACAGCCTGCCACGAGAGGCACATTGTCCACGATACTTGACAGCACACCGATGATGCCTGTAACGATATAGTGGTTGCCGTCAAACCATACATTGAGACCCTGGCCGAGAGCCTGGAGCACGCCTACCTCCGAGAGACAAGCCACAGCCATAAGGATGCCGAGGAAGAAGAGGATGGTAGACATATCAATGCGCGAGAGCAGATTGCTTACGCGCTTCATTGTGCCACACTCGCAAGTGTGGTTCTTCTTGCTCAAGTGGCTGTAGAAAAGCTCTGTTGTGGTCCACAAGACGCCGAGCACGAGCAATATGCCTACAAACGGGGGCAGGTGTGTGATGCTCTTGAACACCGGCACAAACATCAAGCCGCCTACACCGATGCAGAAAACGGCACGGCGCTGAAGCTCGGTAAAGTCGCCAAGGTCGGCATTGCAGCTGCAGTTTTCCTCTGGCATGTGCAGCTCGCCCTTGAGCTGGTATTGCAGGATAAGAGCCGGAATTATCATCGACACAAGCGACGGGATAAGTATCTCGCTTATCACGCCAACAGCTGTAATGAGTCCCTTGTTCCACAACATAATCGTTGTTACGTCGCCTATCGGCGAGAAGGCACCGCCCGAGTTGGCTGCTATGATAACAAGTGAGGCATATATTATACGGTCCTGGCGCTCGGCAACGAGCTTGCGCAGAATCATAATCATCACGATACTGGTTGTCAGGTTATCGAGAATGGCGGACAAGATGAACGTCATGAAGGCTATTCGCCACAACAAAGTGCGCTTTGAGCGGGTTTTCATCACAGTACGTACCCAGTTGAAGCCACCGTTTTGGTCGACAATCTCCACAATGGTCATGGCACCCATAAGGAAGAAGAGTGTGGTGGATGTGTCGCCCAGATGTTCCTGCATAATGGAGGTAACCTTCTCGGCTACACCTGCCAAGCCGCCCGTATACTCGGGGTGCATAGCAGCGAGGTACTGCATAGGGTCAAACATATACAGCGTCCAGCAAGCTACAAACATAAGCAAGGCTACCGCCGCTTTGTTTACCTTAGTAAGGCTCTCGGTGGCTATGCACGCATATCCGAACACGAAAGCAATCACAATCATGAATGTTAATGTTGTCATAGATTTTGTTACGAGTATTTTTAGTTTCGACTGCAAATATAGGGAAAAAAGACCAAACAAACAAAGAACAACGATAAGATTATAGAATATGTTTTTTTATTTTTAATCTCTCATTCTATCACTTCTTGAAGCCACAATCGGCATAACTTATTGTGGTATAAACATATACAAAAATGAGGAGGAGCTAAACATTGTGCACACCTGTCACTAACCTGTCACTAACCTGTCACTGATGCCGTAAGCGAATATGTGACAGATGAGTGTTAGGTAAGTGATAGATAAACCTGTCGAGACATCATCCAACACTTCTTAAGAGCACTGAAAATCAAAGTGTTACGAGCCTACAAGCACATAATAGTGATAGAATGAGGAGTTGAAAAATAAAAACATTAATATATAAGGAATATG
>USCM01000103.1 GCA_900553155.1 uncultured Prevotella sp.
GAACCTAAAAAAAGGAGATAAATACTTGTCGTTTAAAATAAAAAGTATAACTTTACATCAGTAAATCAGTAAATAAGACATTTGATATGGCATATACAATAAGCGACAAATTAGATTGGATTATGATCTTCATCTTTGAGTTCGGACGAAGACACGGACTGACAATGAAGCAAGCATTCAATTACCTAAACCGTTACCAAGGAATGGCTTTCTTGGACAACCATTATGACTATGTACATACACAATCATTCAAGTCAATGGTTGACGATATTACTGATTATTGTCATAGAAAGGGAGGAGGGTTGAAATGAAATTATATCACGGAACCAACATTGATTTTGATCATATAGACATTAACAAGTCTAAACCCAATAAGGATTTTGGACGTGGCTTCTATTTATCAGCTGATTATGAACAGGCCAAGAATATGGCAGACATAAAGGTTGAACAGATGGAAACGGGAATGCCACTTGTTCAAGAGTACTCTATAAGTGAAATAGAAATGAAGAGTCTAAAATGCATGACATTTGATGACTACACCGAAGAATGGGCTAAGTTTATTCTGCTAAACAGAAACAACCCATCGGCAGTTCCTGCGCATGACTACGATATTGTTATTGGGCCAATAGCTGACGATAGAGTGGGTGTTCAGCTTTGGAAATACGAAAGTCAACTCATTGACTTACCAACATTGATCAAAAGATTAAAATATATGAAGGGCATTACTTTCCAATATTTCTTCGGAACAGAACGTGCTATTAAATTATTGAAAAGAATATGAACGAATTAAGCGAAATAAAAGCAGATATGGTTAAAAACTTAGCCATACTTCTGATGAATAAAAACAAGGATATGAAAATGAATGATGCCCTTGCTATTGTTTTCAATTCTGATACTTACCAAAAGGTGATGGATGATAAAGCAGGTCTTTATTATCAAAGCCCCAGATATGTCTTTTCGTTCTTGGATAACGAAATCAAAAACGGAAAGATTTGTTAATATATTAAGGTATAATAGGAAGTGCAGTTCGGCGAGCGCACTTCCTATTATACCTTAAACATTGCTTGTTCGGCGAGCGGGAGCTTGCCGTTCCATAAGATAACCATATCTTATACGTTCATTATACGTACTGCGCTATCATCGAAAAAGTGTATAGTTTCCTCGGTTGTATCATCAAAAAGTGTAGGATTTCAACGATTGTATCATCGAAAAAGTGTGGTTTTTGCTTGTCTGTATCATCGAAAAAGTGTATCTTTGCAAAGAAACCCATTAGAAATCAGATAATTATGAAGAGGAAGATATATAACCAACTTTTGGCATGGAAAGAAGGCAAGGATAGAAAGCCTTTGATGTTGCTTGGCGCACGACAAGTGGGCAAGACTTGGATTATGCAACACTTTGGAGAAAACGAATATAAAAAGGTTGCTTATATAAACTGTGACGACGAGCCAAGAATGAAGCAACTCTTTGAGCTTGACTATAATATAGAGCGCATCCTTATCACCATTCAAGCCATAACGGGTGTAAGGGTTACGCCTGGCGATACGCTGATAATACTTGATGAGATTCAGGAGATACCAAGAGGTCTGCATAGTTTGAAGTACTTCTGCGAAAAGGCTCCCGAGTATCACATTATGGTTGCTGGCTCGCTTTTAGGTGTGACGTTGGGCAAGGGCGAGTCGTTTCCTGTTGGAAAGGTTGATATGCTGACGATGTATCCTATGGATTACGAGGAGTTTCTTGACGCCATCGGCAACGAGGGCTGGCTCGACTTGCTCCATTCCAACGACTGGGCGCTTATTGAGATAATGAAACCTAAGATGGTTGAGGCTTTGCGCCAATACTACTATGTGGGTGGTATGCCTGGTGTGGTGAGCAAATACATCGAAAATGCAGACTTGAAGCAGGTGCGAAACATACAGCGTGATATCCTTGAGGCTTATCGTCGCGACATCTCCAAACACACTACAGCGGCTGAGTCGACACGAATAAGACAGGTGCTCGATTCGCTTCCTACACAATTAGCAAAGGAGAACAAAAAGTTTGTGTATGGTGCCGTGCGTCAAGGCAGCCGTGCCAAGGACTTTGAGATGGCTATCCAGTGGCTTATGGATGCTGGCATTGTACACAAGGTTAGCAGGATAAGGGAGCCCAAAATGCCTTTGAAGTTTTATGAGGATATTGACGCTTTCAAGCTGTTTCTGCTTGATTGCGGCTTGTTGGCTTGTATGACAGATGCCCCTGCCGATCAGATGCTCATTGGCAACAACGCCTTCACCGAGTTTAAGGGTGCCTTTACCGAGCAATATGTTATGCAGCAACTGTTGGTGTTGGGAATCAAGCCGTATTATTGGAGCAATGCCAAGACTCCTGCCGAAATCGACTTTGTTGTGCAATACAACAATCGTGTAGTGCCGGTTGAGGTAAAGGCGGAGGAGAATGTGCGCGCTCGCTCGTTGGCACAATTTGTAAAGGACAACCCCGAACTCAAGGGACTTCGTATCTCGATGAAAGGTTATGCCGACCAAGAATGGATGGAGAACATCCCTCTTGTAGCCATTGGCGCATACTTCACTCCTCAAACCTAACCTTAAATCTATCTCCTTACACCCCAACGAACAATGTAGAAAAACATAAAACGAGAAATAAAAGTTGTTAAATGTTGGTGGATTATGCGCTATATTATTATTAATGTGAGTAACTTTGCAGCCGGAAAACTTAATGAGCGAGTTTAGTTTTCTATATAGCGATAACTTTTTTAAGACATATATAAAAGGTAAGGATAAAATAGACGAATAAAAATAAATATTTAGTTACAAATAGGTATGAATAAAACAAAGATTTTATTGGTTGCAGCTTTGTCTGCAGTGCTCGCCTCTTGTGGCGGCGGAAAGAGTGGCGGAAAGCCTAACTTCGGCGACAACGAGTATGCCGTGCGTACAGTTCAGGGTCAGAACGCCGACCTTCAGACCACTTATCCCGCAACAATAAAGGGTGTACAGGATGTTGAGATTCGCCCGAAAGTGTCTGGCTTCATCACAAAGCTCTGTGTCAAGGAAGGCCAGCAGGTAAAGGCAGGTCAGCTGCTTTTCGTTATCGACAACGTAACATACGCTGCTGCCGTACGCCAGGCTAAGGCTGCCGTAAACGCTGCCAAGGCTCAGCTCAACACAGCCCGCCTTACATACAAAAACTCGGAGAAGCTCTTCAAGAACAACGTTATCGGTTCGTACGAGCTTCAGTCTACCAAGAACGCTATGGAGAGCGCAGCCGCACAGCTGGCTCAGGCAGAGGCTGCATACGTATCGGCTAAGCAGAACCTCAACTTCTGCTACGTAACAAGTCCTGCCAACGGTGTTATTGGCGACCTTCCCTACCGTGTTGGCGCGCTTGTAAGCGCTTCGTCGCAGCAGCCTTTGACAACCGTTTCTAACAACTCTACCATGCAGGTTTACTTCTCAATGACCGAGAAAGACCTCCTCGATATGTCGAAGACACATGGTGGTGTACACGCTGCCATAGCAAGCTATCCTGCCGTTAAGCTTCAGCTTGCCGACGGCTCTATCTACGAGCATCCGGGTAAGGTGGCTACCGTGAGCGGTGTTATCGACCCAACTACAGGTACTGTGTCTATGCGTGCCGACTTTGCCAACCCCGACCGTGTGCTCAAGACTGGTGCTTCTGGCTCTATCATCGTGCCTCACACTGCCTCTGGTGCCGTTATCGTACCGCAGGACGCTGTAGTGGAGGTTCAGGACAAGCACTTCGTTTATGTAGTGGGCAAGGACAACAAGGTTAAGTATACACCTGTAACTCTCAACACACAGAACGACGGCAAGAACTATATCGTCACCTCTGGTCTGCACGTTGGCGACCGCTTCGTGGTTAATGGCGTAACATCATTGCAGGACGGTATGGAGATTAAGCCTATCACAGAGGCTCAGTATGCCGAGAAACTTAAGAAGACAGAGGAACTTGGCGAGGCGCAGGGCGACCTGGGCAAGCTTAAGAAGGCATTTGGAAAGTAATTTTTTGAGTTTTAAAGTATGAAATTAGATAGATTTATTACACGCCCAGTGCTCTCCACGGTGATTTCTATCCTCGTGGTTATCTTGGGTGTGCTTGGATTGGTGTCGCTGCCTATCGAGCAGTACCCAAATATGGCACCTCCTACAATTATGGTGCGTGCCGCCTATACCGGTGCCAACTCGCAGACCGTGCTCAACTCGGTGCTCGCACCATTGGAGGAGTCGATCAACGGTGTGGAGGGCATGACCTACATGACCTCATCAGCCACCAACGACGGTTCGGCTTCCATCACCGTGTTCTTTAAGCAGGGTATGGACCCTGACATGTGCCAGGTAAACGTGCAGAACCGTGTGTCGCAGGCTTCGGCTTTGCTGCCGGCTGAGGTAACAAAGGCTGGTGTGACGGTTATGAAGCGCCAGTCGTCTACCGTTATCCTCTTCGGTCTTACAGCCGACGACGACCGCTACGACGACAAGTTCCTTACCAACTATGCCAACATCAACGTTGTGCCAGCCATCAAGCGTGTCAACGGTGTGGGCGAGTGTCAGTGCTTCTCGCAGAAGGACTACACTATGCGCCTATGGATTGACCCCGTAAAGATGAAGAGCTACGGCTTGATTCCTGCCGACCTTACTGGTGTCTTGGCACAGCAGAACATTGAGGCTGCCCCGGGTTCAGTGGGCGAGCAGTCTGACAATCAGTATCAGTACACCTTCCGCTATAGAGGTCGTCTTCAGACACCGGAGGAGTTTGGCGACATGGTTATCAAGTCTACACAGAATGGACAGACCATCCGTGTAAAGGATGTGGCACGTGTAGAGATGGGTGCCCTCTCGTATACAGTAGAATCGAAGAACAACGGCAAGGCTTCTGTAACCATGATGGTAACCCAGACCGCCGGTTCTAACGCTACCGAGATAGCCACCAACATCAAGAAGTTGCTCAAGGAGCAGGAGGCTTCGATGCCGCCGGGAATCCACTTCGACATCATGCAGGACGTAACCGAGTTCCTCTTTGCCTCTATCGAGGACCTTATCAAGACCCTCTGCGAGGCATTTATCCTCGTGTTCATCGTGGTATACGTGTTCTTGCAGGACTGGCGCTCAACGCTTATCCCGTTGATTGCCGTGCCAGTGTCGTTGATTGGTACCTTCTTCTTCCTCTATGTGTTCGGCTTCTCGCTCAACTTGTTGACACTTGCCGCCCTCGTGCTTGCCATCGCCATTGTGGTGGATGATGCCATTGTGGTTGTGGAGGCAGTGCATGCCAAGCTCGACCTTGGCTACAAGTCGGCCAAGCTTGCGTCTATCGACGCCATGAACGAGATTTCAGGCGCCATCATCTCCATCACCCTCGTTATGGCATCAGTGTTTATCCCTGTGTCGTTCATGGGTGGTACATCAGGTGCCTTCTACCGCGAGTTCGGTATAACCATGGCTATCTCTATCATCATCTCGGCCCTTAACGCCTTGACCCTCTCGCCTGCGCTTTGTGCTATCTTGCTTAAGCCTAAGGACGAGCACGGCAAGGAGCGCAAGATGTCTATGATAGACCGCTTCCATGCTTCGTTCAACGCTGCTTACGGCAAGGTTCAGGACAAGTACACCAAGGGTGTGCGCAAGCTTGTGGAGCGTCCTGTGATAGCCATTGCCGCTGTGGTTATCGCCATCGTAGGTATGGCATTGCTTATGGGCAACACCAAGACCGGTCTTGTGCCTGACGAGGATACGGGTACCGTATTCTGTACAGTGTCTACACCTCCGGGAACCTCTATGAAGAAGACCAACGAGGTAATGGACGAGGTAGACCGCATGCTGGCTACCAACCCCGCTATCGCCAGCCGTATGCGTATCACCGGCTACAACTTCATAGCAGGTCAGGGTTCTAACCAGGGTACATTTATCATTAAGCTCAAGAGCTTCGAGGAGCGTCAGGAAATGGAGGGACCGCTGAAGTATATCGGTGTGCACAACCTCGGTTCGACAATGGTGCTCGGTATGATATACAAGCAGACAGCAGCCATCAAGGGTGCTCAGATTCTTGCCTTCCAGCCGCCTATGGTGCAGGGCTTCTCGGCAACCAACGGTATGACCTTCTCTATGCAGGACCGCACCGGTGGCGATGTGAACAAGTTCTTCGACATAACACAGAAGTTTATTGGCGAGCTTAACAATCGTCCGGAGATTTCGAACGCCATGACATCATATAATACTAAGTATCCTCAGTATAAGATTGATGTTGACGTTGCCAAGTGTAAGCAGAGCGGCATCGACCCTTCTACAGTGCTCACCACTATGCAGGGCTACTATGGCGGTATGTATGCTTCAAACTTCAACTCTTACGGTAAGCTCTACCGTGTGTACATCCAGGCTCCACCAGAGGCACGTGCCGATGTAAAGAGTCTTGACAACATATACGTACGCACATCGGCTGGCGAGATGGCTCCTATCAACGAGTATGTTAACCTGAGCCGTGTATATGGTCCGCAGGAGATTGACCGTTTTAACCTCTTTACCTCAATCAACGTCAATGCTTCGGCAGCCGAGGGCTACTCTACCGGTGACGCTATCAACGCAATGGCTGAGGTGGCCAAGACCTCACTGCCTGCAGGCTACACCTACGAGTTCTCAGGTTTGACACGTACCGAGCAAGAGTCGAGCAACTCTACCGCTATCGTGTTCGTGCTCTGCTTGACCTTCGTTTACTTGATTCTCTCGGCACAGTACGAGTCGTACATTCTGCCTCTGTCGGTAATCCTCTCGATACCGTTCGGTCTTGCAGGTGCGTTTATCTTCACCAACATGTTTGGCAAGAACAACGACATCTACATGCAGATTGCGCTCATCATGCTTATGGGTCTTCTTGCCAAGAACGCCATCCTTATCGTGCAGTTCGCCCTGGAGCGTCGCCAGACAGGTATGGCTATCTCGTGGTCGGCAGTGCTCGGTGCT
>USCM01000104.1 GCA_900553155.1 uncultured Prevotella sp.
GTTTATCGACGGCACCATTATGACCATAGCCGACGCTCCATGGCCAGGCCTAACACCTGACCTTATATCCGTGCTGATAGTGGTGGCTACACAGGCACGCGGCTCGGTACTGGTACACCAGAAGATGTTTGAGAGCCGCCTGTTCTTTGTCGACAAGCTTATCGACATGGGAGCGCAGATTATATTGTGCGACCCGCACCGCTGCGTGATAGTGGGACACGACCACAAGCGACAGTTGCGCGGCGGACGCATGACCAGTCCGGACATCCGTGCCGGTATAGCCCTGCTCATTGCTGCCCTTGGAGCCAAGGGCACAAGCCGCATCGACAACATCGCACAGATAGACCGAGGCTACGAGGACATTGAGGCTCGACTCAACGCATTGGGCGCAAGGATCAGAAGAGAGTAAGAAGATATATGATAAAGAAAGAAACTGTCTACAAGATAGGCAAGATAGGCAAGCCGCATGGAGTGAACGGCGAGGTGGCGTTCCACTTCGACGACGACGTGTTCGACCGCACCGAAGCCCAATATCTCATACTCGAGATTGACGGCATACTGGTGCCGTTCTTCATGGACGAGTATCGCTTCAAGACCGACGAGACCGCCTTGGTGCTCTTTGCCGACATCGACACACAGGACAAGGCACGCAACCTTACGGGCTGCGACGTCTACTTCCCGCGCGAGCATAGCGACGCCGATGCCGAATCGTTGTCGTGGGCTGCCATAGTGGGATTTCATGTGGTAGATGCCAAGACCGGCAAGACGGTGGGCGAGATACGCTCCGTGGACGACTCGACTATCAACACGCTGTTTGAGCTTGAGACCATCAACGGCAACGACCTGCTTGTTCCGGCAAGCGACGAGCTTATAAGCGCTGTCGACACCGAGCGTCAAACCATAACAATGGAGCTGCCTGAGGGCTTGCTCGAACTATAATAAAACATCCGATTATGAAAAAACAAATATGCATCCTCGGCTCTACCGGCTCTATCGGTACACAGGCGCTGGATGTAATACAGCAGCATAGCGACCGCTACGAGGTTTACTGCCTTACAGCCAACAACCGCTATGAGATGCTTGCCGAGCAGGCACGACGCTTCAGCCCGGCTGCCGTGGTGATAGGCAACGAACAGCACTACGAGGCGTTGAAGGCTCTGCTTGCCGACTGCCCCGATATAAAGGTGTATGCCGGAGCCGCAGCCATTGACGATATTGTTGAGGCTCAGCCCATAGACATGGTGCTTACGGCTATGGTGGGCTTTGCCGGACTGTCGCCTACGATACACGCCATAAAGGCACGCAAGACCATCTGCCTTGCCAACAAGGAGACGCTTGTGGTGGCTGGCGAGCTGATATGCCGACTGGCTGCACAGTATCGTGTCAACATCCTGCCCGTCGACAGCGAGCACTCGGCTATATTCCAGAGCATAGTGGGCGAGGGCAACAACCCTATTGACAAGATATTGCTAACGGCATCGGGCGGCCCCTTCCGCAACTATACGCTCGAGCAGATGCGCGGCGTTAAGGCGGCAGATGCCCTTAAGCACCCTACGTGGAACATGGGAGCCAAGATAACCATCGATTCGGCGTCGATGATGAACAAGGGCTTTGAGGTGATTGAGGCAAAATGGCTCTTTGGTGTAGATGCCGACAAGATACAGGTGCTGGTACATCCGCAGTCGATTGTACACAGCGCGGTACAGTTTGTCGACGGTGCCGTTAAGGCACAGCTTGGCGTGCCCGACATGCGCCTGCCCATACAGTATGCCTTCTCCTTCCCCGAGCGATTGCCGTTGAATGGCGAGAGGCTCAACCTCTTCAGTCAGCCGCTCGAGTTCTTCGAGCCGGATATGCAGAAGTTCCGCTGCCTGCACATGGCATACGAGTCGATACGCAAGGGCGGCAATATGCCGTGCATCGTCAATGCAGCCAACGAGGTGGTAAACGAGGCGTTCCGTAAGGACCGCTGCGGATTCCTCGACATGGGCGACATTATCGAGCGCACCATGCAGAAGGCAACGTTTATAGCACAGCCTACCTACGACGACTACTTTGCAACGGATGCCGAGGCACGCCGCATAGCAGGCGAGATGCTTAAAGCTTAAGAAAGAAAAACTTAAAAACAATACATAAAATAAGAAATGGAAATATTCCTTATCAAATTGCTGCAGTTCTTGCTGGCAATCTCTTTGCTTGTGTTGCTCCATGAGGGCGGACACTTCTTTTTTGCCAAACTCTTTGGCATAAGGGTGGAGAAGTTCTACCTGTTCTTCGACCCCTACTTCCACCTGTTCGAGTTTAAGCCAAAGAACAGTGATACGGCATACGGCATTGGATGGCTTCCGCTTGGCGGCTACTGCAAGATAGCAGGTATGATAGACGAGTCGTTCGACACCGAACAGATGAGCAAGCCTGCCGAGGAGTGGGAGTTTCGCTCCAAGCCGGCATGGCAGCGTCTGCTCGTTATGCTTGGCGGTGTGCTTGTAAACTTCTTCCTGGCACTCTTTATATACGCAATGTGTCTCTTCACCTGGGGCGACAGCTATGTCAAGACCAAGGATATGAGCTTGGGTATGAAGTTCAACAAGGAGGCAAAGGCTTTAGGATTCCAGGACAACGACATCCTTGTGGGTACCGACCAAGGCGAGTTTGAGAAGTACGGACCCGACGTGTTCCGCGACTTGGCGAGTGCCAAGGAAGCCTACGTAATACGTGGCGGCAAGCAGGTTACAATCAGCTTGCCTGGCGACCTCGACTTGCTGGATATGTTCAAGTCGGTTCCGCCTTTCATGGCAGAGTTTAGAGAAGCCGCTGTAGACAGCGTGGCTCGCGGCTCGCTTGCACAGCAAATGGGTATGCGCAAGGGCGACCGCATCGTGGCGCTTAACGGTGTGAAGCTGTCTTCTTACAACGACTTTATGTACGAGGTGGGCCGCATTGGCGACGTGCTGGCATACGCCAAGACACATGCCGACAGCCTTAAGGCTCTGAGCGTGAACCTTACACTCGAGCGCAACGCCAACGGACGTGCATGCACCATCAATACACACGGGGTGCTCAAGACATCCGACAAGGAGGAGCAGAACCTCAAGTTCGGCTTCTATCCAAAGCAGCCCGACTATAAGGTAACACACATCGAGTATGGATTCTTCGAGAGTTTCCCTGCCGGTGTGAAGTATGGCTGCAACGTGTTGGGCGGCTACGTGGGCGATATGAAGTATCTGTTCTCGGCAGAGGGAGCCAAATCGCTTGGCGGATTCGGTGCCATAGGCAATATGTTCCCGGCACAGTGGGACTGGCACATCTTCTGGCTTATGACCGCCTTCCTTAGCATCATCCTCGCCTTCATGAACATCCTGCCTATCCCGGCACTCGACGGCGGACACGTGCTGTTCCTTATATACGAGATGATAACACGCCGCAAGCCGTCGGAGAACTTTATGATACGTGCCGAGTATATCGGTATCGGCATACTGATGTTGCTCATGCTTGTGGCTAATCTTAACGATGTGCTGCGCTGGCTGCACATTATGTAATGAAGTCTACCCGTCTACTTCTCAAGATAAACCATATTAGATGGACGCAAAACTTAGGGGTACAGTCTGCGGCATAGCCGCAGCTGTGTTCTATGGCACCAATCCTTTGGGCGCCATGAATCTGTATGCCGACGGCATATCCACCAACTCCACCCTGTTCTATCGTTTCGGCTTGGCCGTGGTAATGCTTGGTGTGATGATGGCAGTGCAGCGCAAGTCGTTCGCGTTGACGCGCCGCGAGCTGGTAACGTTGGCCATATTGGGAGTGTTTATGAGCACATCGTCGACGACTCTCTACTTTAGTTTCAACTTTATGGATGTGGGCATCGCCTCCACGCTGCTCTTTGTCTATCCAGTGATGGTGGCTGTCATAATGGCAACCCTCTTCCACGAGAAGGTAACGGCGGCAACGGTAGTAGCCATATTGCTGTCGCTTGCAGGCATAGCCTTGCTCAACCAGACGGGCAACGGCACGTCGCTTAGCCTGTGGGGTGTGACGCTTGTAATGCTTTCGTCGCTGACGTATGCCATATATATAGTGGTGGTAAACAAGTCGTCGCTGCGAATGTCGTCGGTCAAGCTCACGTTCTATGTATTGCTCTTCGGCTTGTTTACAATATATGGCTATACGCTCGCAATGGGCGAGACGGTGCAGCTGCCGGTTACACCCAAGCAGTGGATGTATGCCGCACAGCTTGCCCTTATGCCTACGGTGCTCTCGCTGGTGCTTATGGTGATAGCCGTGCACGACATCGGCTCTACACCTACAGCCATCATGGGAGCCATTGAGCCTATCACGGCGGTGGCTATCGGCGTGCTGGTGTTTGGCGAGAACTTCACCCCACGACTCGCCTTGGGCATCGTGCTCATCCTTACAGCAGTGCTGTTGATTATCGGTGGCAAGGAAATGTCGCCGCACAAGATAACATTGGCAATAAGCAGAGTTGGCAAACGACTCGCTAAAACATGGCGTTGGAAGTCGTAGACTTCCAGCGTTTTTTGTTTTATAGATGTATGGATGTACGGTTTTATTGATAATATTGTGGCTTTTTGCAACTTTTATGTCTAATTCAACGTCAAACACATAGTATGATTCATTTAAGAGATATAAACAAAACTTACCAAGGAGCACAGCCGTTGCATGTGCTCAAAGGTATAAACCTCGACATCGCCGAGGGCGAATTCGTGTCTATTATGGGAGCGTCGGGTTCGGGCAAGTCTACCTTGCTCAATATCCTCGGAATACTCGACAACTATGATACGGGCGAGTATATGCTGGCAGGCAATCTGATAAAGAACCTCTCGGAGACACGCGCCGCCGAATACCGCAACCGTATGATAGGCTTTATCTTCCAGTCGTTCAACCTCATTGGATTCAAGACGGCGGTGGAGAATGTGGAGCTGCCACTCTACTATCAAGGTGTGTCGCGCCGCACCAGGCACAAGCTTGCTATGGAGTGGCTCGACCGTCTGGGCTTGACGCAGTGGGCAGAGCATTATCCTAACGAGATGTCGGGCGGACAGAAGCAGCGTGTGGCCATAGCACGCGCGCTTATAACCAAGCCGCAGATTATCCTGGCAGACGAGCCTACAGGCGCACTCGACTCGAAAACGAGTGTGGAGGTGATGGAGCTGCTTAAGAAAATAAATGCCGAGGAGAAGGTTACCACGGTTGTGGTGACGCACGAGAGCGGTGTGGCTAACGAGACCAACAAGATTGTGCATATAAAGGACGGACTGATAGGAAGCATTGAGGAGAATCTCGACCACAAGGCAAGTCCGTTTGGCATCAACGGAATAATGAAATAGAGGTTAGCTTAAACTAATAATTCAATTACTCATAATGCGCGATATTTTTATTGAGATATGGACCACCGTCAAGCACAACCGCTTGCGCACGGCGCTTACAGGATTCTCTGTGGCGTGGGGCATCTTCATACTTATCGTTCTGTTGGGAGCCGGCAACGGACTGATAAACGGAATAATGGGCAACAGGATGAATGTGCTTACCAACTCGATGTCGATATACGGAGGACAGACGTCGAAGGCGTACGACGGACTGGGCGAGGGACGAAACGTTGAGCTTAACGACAAGGACCTTGCCATAACCCGGCACGGATTTGAGAACAACATCGACGATGTGGGCGCGGAGATAGAGAAGAGCGGACTGAATGTAGCCTATGGCGACAACTACTCGACGGGCGTAAGCGTCAATGGCGTGTACCCCAACGATGTGGACATCAACAAGCGCGATATGCTATGCGGACGCTTTCTTAATGCACTGGATATTGAGCAAAGGCGCAAGACCATTGTCGTGTCGCAGGGATTGGCAAAGGAGCTTATGCCGCATGCCCCGCTTAACCTTAACGGACGTGTGGTGAAGGTGGACAACCTGGCATTCACCGTTGTAGGCATTTACGATAACGACAAGAGCCGGATGGACAATATGGCGTTCATCCCCTTCAGCACGTTCCGCTCTATATACAACAGTGGCGACAAGGCTGGCAACATCGTCTTCTCCTTTCACGGACTGAAGACGGAGGAGGAGAACGAGCAGTTTGAGGCTGCCTATCGTGCCCGTGTAAACCGCAATCATAGGGCGGCACCCGATGACGAGAACTCGATATGGATATGGAACCGATTTACACAGGACTTGCAGCTCAACACGGCTACGGACATCATCAACACGGCTCTGTGGATTGTGGGCCTCTTTACCTTGTTGTCGGGCATCGTGGGTGTGTCCAACATCATGCTTATCACGGTGAAGGAGCGTACACACGAGTTTGGCATACGCAAGGCCATAGGTGCCAAGCCGTGGTCTATCTTGCGGCTTATCATCATCGAGAGCGTTGTCATTACAACCTTTTTTGGATATATAGGTATGGTGCTCGGCATCGCCGCAACGCAGTATATGAACTCGGTGGTGGGACATACAACGGTGGACAACGGACTGTTTAAGGCTCAGATATTTGTCGACCCTACCGTAAGCATCGGCGTATGTGTACAGGCTACAATACTGATGGTTGTGGCTGGAACCATTGCCGGACTTATTCCGGCACGAAAGGCTGCCAAGATTAGACCTATCGAGGCACTGAGGGCAGAATAGACAAGGAGTTTTTTCTACTTGTCTATTAGCGGCATATCGAGGATATGCAGAACTTGAATTAATAATCAAATGATAAATATGGCTTATGGATTTCGATTCTTTCTCCGAAATACTTAATGTTCTAACCCGCAACAAGTCGCGGACATTCCTTACAGGCTTCGGCGTGTTTTGGGGCGTGTTTATGCTTGTGGGACTTGTTGGAGGAGGCGACGGACTGAAGGAGATACTAAACAATAACCTTGCAGGATTTGCCACAAACTCGGCTGTGGTGTGGGCTCAGCCTACCACCAAGCCA